>NZ_JBIBZU010000001.1:752546-850076 GCF_043088245.1 Streptomyces sp. NPDC014623
TTTTCGTGTCGGATTTTCTGGTTCGGCGACACTTTCACAGTTGGCGATTCCACTCTGCAGCCCGTTCTTTCGTGTCAGGCCAGCCGCCTGAAGGGCAAAAACAGAGGTCACAGCGTTACGCGTGCGCTCCTGACTCGACGGCATCAGGTGCGCATACACCCGGAGCGTCAGGCCAGGGTCCGAGTGCCCGAGGTACTCGGCGAGCGCCTTGATGTTCTCCCCAGCGTCCAGCAGCACCGATGCGTAGAAGTGCCGCATCGCGTGCATACCGTTCTCGCGCGACTCGGCGTGCGGAGCGCCGGCCGCCGGGGTTGGGATGACTCCAGCCGAGGCCAGGGCCGGTTTCCACGCTTCCTCGTTCAACGAGGTTCGCCAGACATGACCACCGCGCGGTCCCATGAAGACGAGCCGCTTGGTCACCAGCGGTCCGCCCGCAACCTTCCACGGCAACGTGATCTCGACCGGCGGGAATTGCTTCATGTGGGCCCGAAGTGCCTCAGCGACCGGGCCGGGGAGTGGCACGTCCCGCAGCTTGCCGCCCTTGGGCGGAGCGAAGACGGGCTTGCTGCGGCTCAGCTTGAGCTGTTGGACGACGTGCAACGTGTCCGACCGGAAGTCGATCGCATCCACCGCGACACCCAGGATCTCGCCCTGCCGCAGACCGCAGCCGCCGCCCAGGTCGACCATCGCCTGATACCGCTCCGGCATGCCCGCTCGCACAGCGAAAAGCCGTTGCGCCGTCCACGGCGTGACGCGCTTCGTGTCCACGGTCGGCGGCCGTACCGAACGCGCAGCGCAAGGGTTCCGCGGAAGGTGCCCGTCATCCACGGCCGCGCTGAGAGCCGCCCGCACGTTGGAGTAGATCGTCCGGGCGTACGAGCCGCGGACACCGTTCGCCTGGAGCTGCTGCACCCAGTCGCGGATGTGCGCCGGCTGGAACGATCCGAGCGGACGCGTGCCGAGGTACGGGAACGCGTGCAGCCGGAGCTGCGACTCCATCGAGGCTTGCGTGTTGGGGTCCGCCCCTTGGGTGGACACCCAGCCCTCCGCGTACTGCTGGAAGGTGGTCCGCGCCGCGCGGGGATCGATGTACTGTCCCCGCGCCATGTCCGCTTCGGTATGGGCTAGCCACTGATCAGCGAGCCGCTTCTGTCGGTCCGGGAAGCTCTTCGACTTCTCCGTGCCGTCCGGCCCGACGTAGCGCGCGCGGTAGCGGGACCCCACTCCGTAGCGATCCGACTTCACCTTGCGTGGCTTACCGTCAGGACCGGTCACGGTCACGAACCAGCGGTCTTGAATGTGTCCGGCCATCAGGCAGCCGCCTCGCTCCGGCGGGAGTCGACCCAGGCCCGTACGTCGTCGGGGTCGAATCGGAGGTGCCGGCCGACACGGAAGCCGCGGGGTCCGGTCCGCTTCCGGCGCCACTGGTAGACCGTCTCGACGCTTGGCAGCTCGAACATCTCAACCAGGTCGTCGGGCGTCAGATAGCGACTCGGCAGAGGGAGCGCCATGGTCACCACTCCCCCTCGTCGACCAGCTCCGCCATGGCTTCACGGGCGGTTTCGCGGTTGAGCTGGAGACCACGGGCGATGGTCGCGGCGAGGACGGATTCGCCGGGCGAGTGACCGTGGCCGGCGTACTGCCAGTCGGCCAAGACGAGCACGGTGTCCGGGACGCGGTCCTCCAGGCCGAGGGACTGACGTTCCTGCGCGGCACGGAAGTCGGCGCGGGCCTGGCGGAGCTCGCCGAGGGTGGTCGAGTAGCGGCGGGACTTCGAGGAGAAGTGCCCGCGGAACCCGAGCATGTGCGCCCAGGCACGCAGCCGACGTTCGGGGTAGAGCGGATCAAGGAGGTGGCATGCAGCGATGAGACGGCGGGCATGGTCGGGAACGCCGTGGCGATCGAGCTCGGAGAGTTCACCGATGCGGCGGTCCAGAGTGCCGGTGTTCTCCGCCGCCTTGGTGGCGTACTTCGCGACGTAGGACGCCACAGCCTGTTCGGTGACATCGGAGCCGTCGCCGAAGGCAACGACCGGGCGGACGTCGAGTTGTGTGCCCCAGCGGAAGGTACGAGCCGGCTGATCATCGGCGGCGGGAGCGGACACCGAGGTGTAGTTGTGCCGAGCGGCTGCGTGTATTGCATCGGTGAGCAGGTCGACGGTGGCCCAGGACGGAGGTGGCGTGCCGGGCCCGTCCGGTCCGTCGATCCGCATCACGGCGTGGAAGTGAATCGCGCCGCGCTTCTGGAACTCCGCGACTTTGCCGTACGAGAGCCGAGCCGATTCCTTCAGCTCCACCTGCGTGAGTCCGGCGCGGGCCGCGATCTCCCGTCGGAGGCGAGTGGTGAACCGCATCCAGAGGTCGCCGGCGTGGTTGTTGAACAGGACCGATCCGGCGTAGTCATACGTCTCAGGGTCCAGGGCGGTACCGAGCTCGGGTGCGTCTGCCGAGTGCCGACTACCGCAACGGCAAGTACCACGTTCGGGACGGTTGTGGACCGGGCCAAAGGAAGGGGCGGTAAGCGTGGCGAAGACCCGGGGGTGATCCCGCACGCTGGCGGGGACGTCGCGGCGGTCGTCGCCAGCCAGGCCCGCGCGGATCAGGTGGTAGGTGTCTCCGGCGTACGTCCAGGCGCAGGAGGGGCAGCGGGAAGCGCGGCGATTTCCGCAGGCGAGGCGGAGACGTCCGCCGGGCTCGGTCTCGGTCGAGTAGTGGTGAAGGGTCTCGCCGGTGGTCTTGTCCTTGGTGAGGGTCCAACCGGTCAGGTGGATCGGGTCGGAGCAGCCACCGGTGCGGCGGATCTGGTCCTCCCAGCGGTGGAACTCGGAGGCCGAGGCCACCCTCAGCAGGTCGCCGAGGGTGAGCCGGTCGAGCTGCGATTCAGGCATGTGCACTCCCCCGGCGGCGGGCGGTGCGGTCGGTCATGATGGTGCTTCCTTCCGGATCTGTGGTTCGGGCAGGAGCACGGCTTCCGGGTGGCGGATGCTTGGCGGTATCGAGGCCGCCCGGAAGCCGGTCAGCGATGGTTCTGCGACGCCACGAGCGACCGAATGACCAGGGCGCTGATGGCGAGCGACGCGGCGGTGACGGCGACCGCGAGAAGCATGGAGACCAGGACCGCGCCGACGACCAGCACCACGGCCGTGCCGCCACCGATGACGGCGACGATGGCACCGGGCGTGAGCTGAACCGTGGGACGTGCGGGAGCCGTAGGGGCCGGGGCCGGGGTCTGGTGGGGCACGGCGGGGACGTCGCTCCGGGCGGTTCCGGTGACGATTACGGTCGGCAACGGGTTGGTGGGGATCTTCGGGCGGAGCATGGCGGTTCTCCCTTCGGTGGGGGTTACTTGACGGCGGTGTCGATCACGGGGGTCAGGAGGCTGTCGGCGAGGAGATAGCCGCCGAGCAGCAGCACGAGCACGAGCCACCAGGGCGGGCGGATCAGCTTCACGCCGAGCCAGCCGACGACGATCAGGGCGAGCCAGAGCGGTACGTCCATGGCGGGTCTCCTTCAGCGGACCTTGCAGCGGTGGGTGCGGGCGGCGAGCTGGGCGGCGGACCGGCTGCTGAAGTCGGACGACCAACCGCAGCGATCGGCGGTGCACACGGCGGCGTGCTGGGTGCGGCCGTGCCGGTCGCGGTGGGTACCGATCTGCACCGGTCCGATCCGCATCACGGAGTGGAAGTGGTCGCGGGCGGGCATGGTGGGTCTCCTCTCGGGTCAGGCGAGCTGAGCGGCGATCGCGGCGGCGAGTCGGGGCGGAACTCCGAGGCGGGCCCGGAGCGTGTCGGTGTCGATCGGTGAACCGGTACGGGCGCGGTGGTCGTCGGCGACCTTCCGGGCGTGGTCGACGAGCGCGGCCGGCACGGGCGGAGACGCGTCGGCGGGAGGCAGGACCGGAGACTTCTCAGCGGCAGGAATCGGCGCTGGTTCCAGCTCCGGGGCCTGTTCCTCGGTGACGAGCTCCGGCGCCGAGGGATCAGCCGTAGGCACCGCCGGAACGGGCGTGCGGTCCTCGACCGGAGTCTCGGTGTGGGCGAGGAGCGTCCCGCCGAGAAAAGCAAGCGCGGGCCATCCAGCAATGCCGAAGCGCAACCAGGCCGGAGGGTGCGCAAGATCGAGGAATCCGGCGGTGGCGACGTTGGCACCGAGCGAGGCGACGAGCGCGATCAGGAACCAGCACCAGGCAAGCCGGGACGGGCCGTCCTTTCGTAGCCGCCGCCATGCAGCGACCAGGAGCAGATCAACGCTGATCGGGTAGGCCCATGCCTTCCAGCCGTCCTGACCCGCGGCGGCGGCGAGGTCGTGGAGGTGGGCGAAGGAGAGCGCGCCAGCGATCACGGCTTGGATCAGTACGGCGTCCACGCGCACAGAGGGACGGGCCATCGGACTTCTCCTTTTCGGCATGGGACGGGTAGGGACTTGGCGCGGGAATGGTCACGCCGACCGGTGAGCGGAAGGTCAGGCGGTGGTGGGCGCGGCTTTGGTGAGCGGCGCGGTGGCCGAGGCCAGGGGTGCGACGGCGGGCCGGAAGGCCGCGAGGGCGGGCACATCCGGAGTGCGGTCGGCGTGCCGGTTGCAGATGTTCACGGCTTGGCGCAGTGAGGTGTGTGGTGCCCGGATGCGGGTCCATCCACCGGTCGAGTCACCCGAGACCGCGATGCCGGGGACGTCGGTGGGAATCTGGATCGCGGCAAGGACGGCGTCCGGAGCAATGTCTCCGAAGGCCATGTTGGCGCTGGACTCGTCATTGACGCGGTGGGCGGTCCGACCCGTGAGTTGGGCACGGAGCATCGTGATGCCCTTGCCGAGTTCGGAGCCGAAGCGCTGGCCACAGATCTCCAGGTAGATCCCAGCGGCACGGCCGAGCTGGGCGAGGCGGACCAGAGCAGTGACGATCCTGTCGCGGCGCTTCTCCTCGTCCTTGGTGGCGAACAGCGCCAGCTCGGCAACCTCGTCGACCAGGACCACGACCGGAGTCGGGCGTATGTCGGCCGGCAGGTCCCAGATATCGGCAGCTATGTCGGCGTCCGGAACATCGACGCTGATGCGCTGAGCGGAGCGGATGAGCTGATAGACGTCCTCCATGTGCTGCACGAGTGCTTCGAGGAGTTCGAGGGCGGTGTCCGGGTTGTCGGCGAGAGCGGAGAAGCGCCGGGCGAGCGGGAAGAGCTCGACGCCCTGCTTGCAGTCGATCCCGACGAGTGCGACGTCATGCGCCGCGAGGCCGGCGACCAGGTTGCGCTGGTAGACGGACTTCCCCGACTCGGTCGCGCCGAGCGTCAGCCCGTGGGGCACGGCCCGGTAGTCGCGGTAGTGGACGGATCCGTCCTCGCGCAGTGCGACGGGGATACGCATCGGCGCGGGGCCGGTTTCGGCGGGCATCTGCACCCGCCGGAGGACGTCGTATCCCGTCATCCGTAACTCGACGATTCCCGAGCGAAGTTCGCGGGAGGTGACTCCGTACATCCCGAAGGAGTGCCGGAGGCGGTCGGTGGCCGAAGCGACGTCGAAGGCATCCTGACCGGGACGGAGCTTGATCCGCAGGACCAGCCCGGTACGAGTAGGCCGAAGCCGGAGAATGCGCGGGGCCCTCGACTCAGGAACGGGGCGGTTCGTCATCCGGGCGAGGGAGAGACGCCAACGCGTGGGCGGAACGGTGAGCCCGCAGGCGTCCATGACCGATGCGTATCGGACCGTGACCCGCAGCGCGGCGAGGGTGACCCCGAAGGTCATCCAGTACCAGGCGGGACGCCGCCACCGCAGGATCAGTGCGGTGACGACGACCAGCAGCAGCGTGACCAGGCACCCGGTCACGATCAGGCCGCCTTGGGCTTCTCGGCGGCGGCGACGAGCGAGGTGACAGCCACAGCACGGAAGGCAATGCCGTGTCGCTTCTGCCCGTTGAACTCATTCTCCCACGGCCGAGCGATCAGTCCGGTGACGGCGACGGGCGTGCCCATCATCAGCTCACCGGAGATGCCCGGCTCGGGGACGGTGACCGAGAGGATCTCCACCTCCTCGTTCGCCGCGAACATCACGTCCACGGTCATGAGCTTCGCGCCGCTCTCGACGTCCACGGCGATCTCACCGGTCCGGCGGTCCTTGACCTTGATCTGCGGGGGCTTGGCGACCATCACGGACGCGGCGGAGGTGTCGACGGGGATCGTACGCACAGTAGATCACTCCTATAGATGTGCTCGACTCAGCCACTCATGTACATGAGTACCATAAAGAAGAGTGCATCACTCCTATACATGAGTCAACCCGCCGAGACGAAGAAGTCGCGGCGGGCTGCGTTGAGTTGAACGTGCGTCAGTCGGAGGCGGGGATCCGGTAGCTGAAGACGAACTGGTCAGCGGCCATGAGCGTGTCGCACACCTCTACGACGCGATCCTCCGTCGTTCGTGCCTCACGGATCAGGTGAACCACTGAAGCGCCGGGGCTCAGGGCCAGTTCGGAGGCCTCAGCCTTGGTCGCCAGCCGGGCTTGCAGCGTCTCGACGAACTCCGCGAACTCGTGCCCGTGGTCTTCGAGGCGGGCATAGATGCCACCGCCGCCGGGGTTCTTGGCGAACAGCTCGGGGATGTCCTTCGCAACATCCCACGGGAGGTACGACGTGGCCGTCTCCACGGGGGTCTCGTTGCGGAAGTAGAGGCGACGCCGGGCGAGCACCTGAGTGCCGGCGGGGACGCCGAGTCGCTCCGCGATGTCGTTCGGTGCATCCGTCGGGCCGATGTAGAGAACGCTGACGCCCGCCTTCGCTCCGGACTGCTCGGACTCGGCGAGATACGCGGCCTTGCCGCCCTGCCGATGGGAGCGCTTGAAGCGGTCCGAGGATCGGTGCCGCACCGGGGGCCGGGCCTTCACCATGGACCCCTTGCCCTGGCGGGTCTCCACGAGGTCACTCGCGCGGACCTCCACCATGGCCTTGCGGATGGTGCCGCCGGAGACGCCGTAACGCTCCACGAGCTCCGATTCGCTGGGCACCATGTCACCGGGCTTGAGGATTCCTGCGCGGATCTGCTGAACAATCTCCTCGGCGATCTGCACGTACCGAGGTACGGACTTCCCACCTCCTACCGCTGTTTCCATAGTCCTTCTCTTCCTCTTATGCTCCTGTACATGAGTAACAGTGCACAGGAGAGGACGTCAACGCCGCTCCACTCCGTGTCCGTAGCCGGAGTGGTCGTGCGCGAGGACGGGCGGCTCCTGGCGATCCGCCGCGCCGACAACGGCACTTGGGAGCTCCCTGGCGGCGTACTCGAACTCGACGAGGCCCCGGAAGCGGGCGTTCGACGCGAGGTCCTGGAGGAGACGGGCATCCACGTCGAGGTGGACGAGCTCACAGGGGTCTACAAGAACACCACGCGAGGCATCGTTGCCCTGGTCTTCCGATGCAAGCCCGCCGGCGGAAGCGAGCGGACGTCCAGCGAATCGACCGCGGTCGGCTGGCTCACGCCGGACGAGGTCACCAAGTGGATGTCTGAGGTCTACGCGGTCCGTCTTCTGGATGCACTCGATGGGAACGGGCCCCACGTGCGGAGCCATGACGGCAAGCGCCTGACGCCAGCGCGATAGAACTTTCTCTACTTCATCAAGGCCCGCGCACGGCGCGGCGCGCGCCGCCTCAGCGGCGCGGCCTGCCTCTGTCTTCGCCCCGGCTGGCCGCGCCAGGCGGCGCGCTGCGGGCTGCGGGCGGAAGGTGGAAACATCGTCTGTGGCTAGGGCGGTCGGCTCCACGGCTTTAGCCACCTCCCCGGTTCGGGTCCCGCGTCGAGCAAGACCAGGGGGCCACTCGTTCAAAGTCCGGGCAGGATCACAGCCTGCCCGAGTTGCCGGCCAGCGTACGGCCCCCTGATCATGCTCGACCCCAAACCGGGCAGGACACCGGCCAAACCCGCTCCACCTCAGTCGGGCCACTGGTCAGTCAACTTTGCTAGATCGCTACCGGAGTTGGCGAACCAAATGAGAACATCATCACCATGGAGCAGATTGACTTCGCGGTCACGGACCTGAGCCTCGACAGGCAGAACCCTCGGCACGACGTACCTACACCAACGACGCGCGAGGCCATCACAGCCCTCGTGTCCGCGGACTCTGAAAAGTGGGTGAACCTGGCTCAAGACATCGCTGCAGAAGGGCTGAACCCGACCGAGCTGACCATCGTCGTAGAGGAAGAAGGCGACATGGTGGTCATCGAGGGGAATCGAAGAGTTTCAGCTCTCAAGGCGTTACTAGATCCGGGCCTCGTCGAAGATCCCGGGATTCGGCAGCAGATAGGAATTGTCGCGCGCCGACACCGAAATAAGATCCCGCGCACAGTACGCTGCGTAGTTTCACCCAGTAGAGAAGCAGCGCGTCATTGGATCGTTTTGCGCCACACAGGTGAAAACCAAGGCGTAGGCGTTGTCCGGTGGAATCATGAACAAGTAACTCGCTACGCCAAGAAGAAGAATCCATCTGAGCGAGCACTCCGCTTCATACACCAAGTAACTGCCTGGTATGGGGACGATCAAGAATTCCTTGCGAACGTCGAGAAGGTACGCTCAAGTCGCCTCACCACGTTAGCCCGAGTACTCAGTGACCCAAAAATTCGCCACTCCCTCGGGATCGAATTCACCGAGGATGGCATCCTTGCAGACTATACGCCAGAGGTAATGCGGAGCTCAATTCGTAAGATTTTTTCCGATCTTGCGTCTCACCTTTCAGTGTCCCTAATTAAGAGCAAAGAACAGCGGCGCGAGTACATTGGCGCCATAAAAGAGCATCTGCCTCAGAACTCCGATCGCCTCGCACAGCCCCACTTGGCAGCAGCGGCCGAGGAAAACAAAACTACTCCGCAGCGTCCTACCAAGACAATCACATCGGCGGAACCTACGCCGCCGAAACAGCCTGCTGCTGAACGGCCGAGCGAGGACAAGCGGGTATTTCAGAACGTCGTGCTGCGAAATGTCAGCTCACGAACCGCAAAGGTTCTCAACGAGGCCAAAAGGGTTACCATAGCGGAATCCCCAAACGTAGCGGCAATCATGATTCGTGCGGTGATTGACATTACCGTGACGGAAGCGGCCGAGAGGCAAGGGTGGCGACGAAGGCAAGACAAATTGCGCGACCGAATCCGTGTGGCGCTATCACACATTGACCCCGAGAGTAGTGATCGGGAACTGGATGAGGCTCGTCGTATGTCCCAGAATGATGGAGCACTCTCGGTTAAAAACCTTCACGCTTTCATGCATCAGTGGGCCGTAGAGCCCATGATTATCGACGTGACTAGATTGAGCGCCGTCTATACGCCAATGTTGGTGAAAATTGACGCTTTCCTGGGAGAGAACCAGAAGTGATGAGATACATCAGCCCACTTCGCTACCCCGGCGGAAAAGCTCGATTGGCTGGATACATTGACCGTCTCATCGGCGCCCAGAATCCGCGACCAAGGCACTATGCGGAGCCATTCTGCGGCGGGGCTGGTGCTGCGTTAAAACTCCTTGTGGATGGCGCAGTAGATCGAATTCATTTGAATGACGCAGATCCTGGAATCGCCGCCTTCTGGCGCTGCGTATTTGAGATGAGCAACGAGTTCGCCTCTATGATTCGCAACGCCGATGTCACCATCGAAGCTTGGCGACGGGAATCCGCCATATATTCAACCCCACTAGGGAAAAATGACCTGGAGCTCGGATTCGCAACCTTCTTCCTCAACAGATGTAACCGGTCTGGCATCCTGCGCGCTCGGCCAATTGGGGGATTTGAGCAGGCAGGGAAATGGAAGATCGATGCCCGTTTCAATCGTGAGGCCCTTGCGCAGCGCATAGAGTTTCTGGGAAAGTACAGAGACAAGGTTTCTTTGACACAACAGGATGGGCGAGATCACATTCGCGGTCTCGCCGAACTTGGGCATGACGTAATTGCCTACGTAGATCCTCCCTACCTCGTACAAGGGGATCGTTTGTATATGGATTCCCTGAGCTCTTCAGATCATCAAGAACTTTCCTCAGTATTGGGCGAGACTCCGATCAAGTGGTTTCTTACCTACGATGCCGAAGCCCGCATTACAGAGGACCTTTACTCTAAGCATCGCTGCATGCAATTTGAAATTGCTCACAGCGCCCAGGTGCGCCACTTGGGCGTGGAGTATGCAGTCTTTAGTGACTCCCTCAGCGTCCCGAAGTTCGACGGAGTTATCGGAACAGGGGACTACCTGTGGCTGAATGAATCCCGGGAGGCGATGTGAGCGTCGTTCATTTTCCTGAATACCGCGCATATGAAAACGACAGAATTCATGCCAGTGACGCGATAATGGCACTATTGGCGGGATCTCGCCTAGCTGAAAATATGTTGCGCCTAACCGCGGGGAGCACGCGCCTCTTGCCAGAGATTTTTCCAGCAGTGCCCCACATCAAGCGCATGAACCTTTCCACGGCCAGCGCTCAGTCTCTGCTGGCCGAGGCTGAGAAGCACCTCAGTGCAATGGCGGTTCCGTATGCTTTGGCGATTCACGAAGACTTCGTGCAGACCTGTTTCGGTCTCCTCATTCGCTCAGGGCAGATGACTCAGAGCGAGGCCGACGGAGCAAAGGCATATTCGATGCACGGCGTTTTCGAGAAGAAGGTGGGGCAGAAACTTCCCCAGGACTCTATGGAGCAATTTCATCTGATCCGAAAAATGAGAAACGCAGTCATCCACGCTGGCGGAATGCCTCAGCCAAGCCTAATTAAGTCTGCCACGAAGCTCGGGCCGAGCGCTCTTGGTCAATGGATCAAACTCACCGGGGAGCACCCACAGCTTCGCATTAGCGCCGGCGTTCCAGTGAGCTTCTCACACGGCGAGTTGATTCTTGCCCTGGCCGTCACCAAGCGCATTTCGCAGGAAATGAACTATCTACTCAGAGATAAGGTTGCTCGCACAACATGGGCAGACATAGCATTGGAAGATTTTGATGTCGAGCATGCGGCGCTCAAACATATTTCCCAGAAGAAGAGAAAACTTCCCGGGTTTCTGAACACGAACTACCGCCCGCTCAATCTGTCCCAAGCCGAGTTGAACTCGGCAATGCAGAGAGCAGGCTGGTGAAGTGGAAAAGAGGACGCTCTACCGGTTAAGCTACCAGCCGGGACTCGAACCCGGACCTTCCTCTTCTGTGGATGCCTACGGTCATGAGCCGAAACGGGCCTCTTCGGCCTCGCATCCCTACCTAACATTGACGGTATCAGGCTCCTGAAGGTAGTCGCGCGACGATCTGGTGGATGTGACGTACGCCACTTATAACGAGTCACGTCAAAGGGCGATTCCGAGGCTGACTGGGAGATCGGTGGGCTGGCTCCAATCAGGTGGCGACAGCAGCCAAGGGTGGTCCGGCAACACGACTGCACCGTGTCCTTAGGCAGCCCATCGAAGTCGACAGCCGACGCCAGGAGTCCACGGCTCGGATCTGGTCAGAGCCGCGGACTTCTTGGTGCTGTACAGATCAGCAGGGGCGTCGATCAGTAGGCGGGCTCACGCTGTTCGCTCACCGCCAAGAGATGTCCGCGGCTGGTTGCAACGCGGAGAACATTCCGCAGAGCCTCCGTCAGCTCCTTGGCCAGGCGCTGCTTATCCTCGAGGGTCGCATCCTGCTCGTCGAGGATTCCGTGAGCCTGCTCCAGCAGCTCGGCCGCCGAGCAGAGTTGAACCGCTTCGATGTTGTCCGCTAGACGGGACATGTAGCCGCCCCGGCCGTCGGTACTCAGGTAGCAGGACTTGCCGTCCGGGCCCGACCACGGGAGAAGCCGCAGTTCGTTCGGCGCTGTCATCCTTGGGTCTGCCTCTCGTCGAGCTCATGGTGGGTGTTGAAGACGGCATCTACGCGATCTCCGGGGAACGCTAGGAGCGTGGCTTCGACAACTCGGCCGGTGGAGTCGGTCGCAATGCGAGTGATAGAGAGGACGACCGACGCGTAGCCGATCCGAAGGGCCGATGCCTCATCCGGCGTCGGGGGGCGAGCGCACACCGTCTCTCGAAGAGCGGCCGACGGCGGGCCGAGGACTGCGAATCTTGTGACTGCACCTCGGCACGCGGAGTCGTCATCGAGCATTCCGGCCGGCACCAGGTCGCGCGGCATGTAGATGCGAGCCAGGCCGTACGGCGACTCATCCCCATGGCTGAGGCAGGTGGTCTCCACGATGGGGCTGCCCGTGGGCACCTGAAGTAGTACCGCAGGGTGCGCTTGGGCCTGAACGGTGGTGCTGCGGACAGTGACGCGCAATGCCGGCTCGGCGGCGGTCCATGGGTCCAGCGTGCCCCAGCCGCCGATATACAAGATCTTACGGTGAGGGAAACGGACGAAGTTGCCTTTGCCATGGATCTTCTCCAGGAGGCCTTCGCCCTGGAGTACGGCGAGGGCTTTCCGCAGGGTCACCGTGCTGACCTTGTATCGGTCGGCAAGGCCAGCTTCGGACAGAAGGCGTTCGCCGGGTTGCATACTGCCTGCGGTGATCTGCTGCCGGAGATCGTCGGCGATGTCGTGGTGACGTGAGCGCATCGAGCCGGTCACCGCCTTCTCAGCATGCGCACGGCGACGAACCGGGTACGCGCGTGCATGGTCAGCAGCTCGCCCGACTCGAAGACCAATCGCTTCGCTCCCCGAGGAAGCTGGAAGAGGTCTCCTACTTGGCAGGCATGGCCGCCGAGTTGGATGACGTCGCCGCGTTGGACGGTGGCCGCGGTGATCTCGATGCTGGATGCCAGCGCGCCGCCGGGGACCCAAGCGCTCACTGCGTCACCTCCGTGTGCAGGGGCGAGCCGGCGGACGAGTGGCACGGGCAGACACACGCTTCACAGATCACCGGAAGGTCGGCTGGTATAAGGACCGGGGAGGATTCCGTGCAGGAGGAATGTGTCCCGATCCTGCAAGCGGTCGAGCGGTAGGGGGCGGCCGAGGTATCCGAGACGTGCAGTTGTCGACGAGTCGGCATCAGTGGCCCCCAGCCAAAATCGACCAGGCAACCGATGGCAGGTGAGGCGCAATGACCATCGAACGTGCGCGGGCACGTCTTTCTGACGCCAGCACGTACGGGCGGACTAGTGCGACGTCCTCCCCCGAGAGCGGGTTTCGGTGGGTCGCTGCACCGGAGGCTGCTCGGCCAAGGAAGAGAGTCGGCACGCCTACGGAGCCTTGGGAGACGGGAGGGGACCCCGGAGGGCAGGAGGGCCTTAACGCACGACGGTGCCTACCTCTTGAGGAGTACCGCGCCCTGGTGAGAGGGAAGGCACGGCGGATACGGTTGAGCACGCTGTTCAGCTCCTATCGCTGATAGCTCGGTCCCCCGGCTTCGCCCGCCGTGGGGACCGCTTTGCGTACGACCACCCATAAGGTGCGGCCGGTCAAGCTGGTGGCGAGGAGCCCGAATCGATCGGCCTCAGCCACCACGTCCAGGACCTCCCGCCACGACTCAGTGGAGAGCGCATCGGGCACCTCCGCTTCCACCGTCGTGAATCGGGGGTGTTCCTCCGTTCGCGTAGGCAGCCCGAGGGCCGACAGCCGGGCGGCGATGGCCGCCGCGCTAACTCCCGAAGCGGGCACAGAGCAGCCTCCGTCACCAGTATTCACTTTCAGTGAAGCTAGTTAACTAGATTAGAGCTAGTGGACTAGATTTTCCATATGTCTGAGCAGCCGCCTTATCTCCGCGTCGCCGATGTCCTCCGGCAGCGGATCGTGGAGCACGTCTGGGAGCCGGGAGACCGCCTGCCCTCCCGCGCCCAGATCGGCGAGGAATGCGGCGTGGGCGAGAATGTGGTCCGCCGGGCGCAGGAGTTGCTGATCTCCCAAGGTGTGCTGGAGGGCCGTGCCGGGTCGGGCACCTACGTCGCCGAGCCCCGACCGCGCGTGCGAGTGGTGCGATCGTCGGCACGCGAGCAACCGACCGGGTCACCCTTCCGGGCTGACATGAAGGCCGTGGGCAGGCAAAGCGATTGGGAGAGTCGGACCGATGCCAAGGTGCCGGCCCCCCGCAGACATCGCGTCGCGCCTTGGTGTCGCCGAAGGCGACCTCTGCGTCCGCACCGTGTACGAGTTCCTCGCCGACGGCAGGCCCGTGCAGCTGTCGACAAGCTGGGAGCCGTACGACCTCACCGCCGGAACCCTTGTCGTCCTCCCGGAAGGCGGGCCGCATGCCGGGCAAGGTGTGGTCAACCGTATGGCCGAGATCGGCATCACGGTCAGCCACGCCGTCGAGCAGCCGGAGCCGCGGTTGGCGACCGCCGAGGAAGCTTCGCTCCTGGGGATCCAGAAATCCGCTCTCGTGACGCACATCAAGCGGACCTACTACAGCGATCAGGGGCGGCCGGTGGAGACGGCCGACATCGTCCTTCCCGCAGCGCTGTGCGAGATCGTTTACGAGGTTCCCATCGGTCGTCAGTGACCATCGCGGCGAGCGGTGACCGGGCCGTTCCTGGGCCGTCTCTGGGCCGTCCGAGGTTGCTCAAGGGCACCCGATGACGACCAATGACGACCACTCACCCGGAGTCGATCAGCGTCCCCACCTGCGAAAACCCTGGTCGGCGAGATCTACCACAAGACCCAGGGCAAGAAGAAGTAACAGCTCACCGGCGATCCCCCTGCCGGCGGTGGCACCGCCGGCAGGGGGATCGCCGCTGTCGGCCCCGTCCTCAGGGCGCCGGACCGTCGGGCATGACGACGACCTGGTACGCGTCCTCGTAGATCACCCGTCCGGGGTTCGTCGACTCCAGGCGGCGGCAGTCGATGCCGTGCGCGGCGAGGATCTCCAGGTATCCGTACACCCGCCCGATGAGGTCCCGGGAGGAGGACTTGAACCAGGCCGTGGCACCCGGGTGGATCCCGCGGTCGTAGACCTGGGGGTCGACGTCGGTGGGATTCGGGTAGTTGGCGTCGTACCAGTCGTTGTTCGCGCGCCAGAAACGGTGTTGCTCCTCGGTCAGCCTGCCCTGACGTGCCAGCTCGTTGGTCAGCACGAAGACCCCGGGGTAATGGCCACGCGGGTGTCGCTCCGTTCCCTGGAAACGGACGTACGGCGCAGCGGGCATGTGCACACCTCCGTGTCTGCTCTCTCCCACCACCGCACATGTTCCTACCGGACCACCTGTCGCCGCCGCCGCGGACCGCCGGAAAACGCCTGCGTCTCCTCCCCGCCTCCGGCCACGGCCCACGGCACAGTGGGGACATGGACACGGACACGGACGACAGAAGCCTTCTGGCCGGGGCGCGCAGCGCCGCTACCCGGCTGCCCGCCCAGGACCTGGAGCGGGCTCGGCGCTTCTACGCCGAGAAGCTCGGCCTGGAACCCGTCGACGAACGGCCGGGCGGACTGCTGTACCGGTGCGGGCACTCGGAGTTCGCCGTGTTCCGGTCGGCGGGGGTCTCGCCCGGCACCTTCACCCAGATGGGGTGGCAGGTCGACGACATCGAGGCGGTCGTGGCGGAACTCCAGGGGCGTGGCGTGGTGTTCGAGAGCATCGACCTGCCGGGGTTCCGCACGCGCGGCGGTATCGCCGAGATCGAGGGCAACTACCCGAGCAAGGGAGCCAGTGGTGAGCGCGGGGCCTGGTTCCGTGACAGCGAGGGGAACATGCTGGGCATCGGGCAGCCGGTGACGTGAGCCGGCCCGTGCGGCAGGCCGCGCCCGCCGAGCTCGTACGGCCCGCCGCCGGGGTGCCGGGCCCGGTGAGCGCTGCGGTGCAGCGGTGCGCGGGTCCGTCCGGGAGAGCGGGCAGGGCCCGGAGGACCGCCGAGGGGCGTCCGTCGTGCGGGGTTCGTGCCTGCGCCGGAGCAACGGCTTCTCACCCGCCCCGGCGGCACCCGCTAACGTGACCCCCACACCTGCCTGTCACCCAGGTACACGCCCCGGCGATACGGCACGCAGGGCGCGGACAGCGAGGAGATCGGGGAGAGCGGTCATGGGCGAGTCTCTGAAGACCTTCGTCGGCGGCACCGAGGTCGAGGTGCCCAACAGCATTCCGGCGATCCGTGCCGCGCTGCCCGAGGAGAGACGCGAGGAGTTCGACCTCGCGATCAACGAGGCAGGGGTCCACGAGATCCAGGCCGTCATGCGCCACTGGATGCTCGAATCCGTGCCCGATCCCGAGGCCGAACAGATCCTGGACCGGCTGGCGCAGGACGAGGCCGAGAGGCGGAACGTCGCTTGAGTTTCCGCATCTCCTACGCACCGCCCGCCGACGACACCCTGGCCAAGATGCGCGACGGCCACCTGTTCCGGGAAGAGATGGCGCGCACCCTGGGCCTGGATCCGTACGGACACGCCTCCACCGCCGTGAAGCGGGAACGCGACCGGCGCGAGGCGACGGTGTACGGGGCCATCGTCCTCTACTACGTCTCCGGGTCCGTGCTGACGGTCACCGTGGTCAGACTCGTACCGCTGCCGTGATCCGGAAAGGCGGTGGCAGGACGCCGCCGTCCGCCTCGGGGGCCGGGCCGCCGCAGGAGGCGGCGCGCATGGCTCGCTCCTCTCGTCCGAAGGGCCGACGGCCCCGCACCGGAACAAGGGCCGGGCTCACACGGGAGGGCTGCGGCAGTGCGGCACCCTCTACGATCGGGCATCTGTCCGATGATCGCCTCGAACGGTCACGGGACGTGATCACGATCCCCTCGCGGTCGCCCCGTGATGCTCCTGTGCGGCGGTCGGCCCGCAGCTGAACCGTGGAGGGACCGTCCATGCCGATCGGCACGACAGCGGCCGTGCTGGAAGCCGTCGGGGCCGGTGAGCCCGCTACCGTCGAGCCGCTCGCCGGGGGCACGTACAACACCGTGACCCGCGTGACCTTCAGGGACGGCAGGGACTGGGTGGTGAAGATCCCTCCGGCGCACACCGACGGCCTGAGCCACGAACAGCGCCTGCTCGTCAACGAGGTCACCTTCTACCGCGCCGCCGCCGCGGCGGGTGCCGCGGTGCCCCAGGTCGTGCACAGCGAGCTCCGCCCCGGGGGGCCGGCCGGTGCGTACGTCGTCATGACCACGTGCCCGGGGCAGCCCTGGAGCACCCTCGCCGGCGACCTGACGGCCGGTGAGACACGTTCCCTGCGTGCCGAGTTCGGCAGTGCCGTCGGCCGGCTGCACGGCGTCACCGGCCCCGCCGGTTTCGGTTACCCGGCCGAGTCCCTGGGCCCGCTCTCCCCCACCTGGCGCCAGGCGTTCACCGCGATGACCGACGCCGTCCTCGCCGACGCCGAGAGGTACGGGGCAAGGCTGCCGCTCCCGGCCGACCGGATCCGTGAGGTGCTCGCCGGGGCGTCGGGCGTGCTGGACGAGGTGACCCGGCCCGCCCTGGTCCACTTCGACCTGTGGCAGGGAAACCTCCTGGTGGCCGGGGAGCCCGGCGCCCGGCGCATCGGCGGGATCATCGACGGCGAACGGATGTTCTGGGGCGACCCGGTCGCCGATCTCGTCTCCACGAGCCTGTTCGGCGACCCGGAGACGGACCTGGACTTCCTCGCCGGTTACACGGCCGCGACGGGCGCACCGGTCGTGTTCACTCCGTCCGTACGACGCCGGATCGACCTCTGCCGCAGCTACCTCTACCTGATCATGCTCACCGAGACGGTGCCCAGGGACGCGGGGCCCGAGGCGCTGGCCTGGACCTGGAAGGAGGTGGCCCCGCGGCTCCTGGCGGCGCTGGAGGGTGCGGCCCCGCCCGCTGCCCGCGGCCTCAGGAGGGGCGCTGCGTCAGATGTGTGAAGGCGTCCAGGTTGCGGGTCGATTCGCCGCGCTCCACCCGCCAGGCGTACTCCTTGCGGATCGCGCTCGCGAAGCCCAGCTCGAGCAGTGGGTTGAACGCACCGTCCGCCGCCTCAAGGACCGCGCCCAGCAGCCGGTCGATCTCCTCGGGCGTGACGACCGAGAGCGGGAGCCTGCCGACGAGATAGATGTCACCGAGCTGGTCGATGGCGTAACTCACCCCGAAGAGGCGGAGGTTGTGCTCCAGGAGCCATCGGTGCACGGCGGCGTCGTTCTCGTCGGGGTGACGGATGACGAACGCGTTGAGGGAGAGGGAGTGCTGTCCGACGAGCAGGGAGCAGGTCGTGGACAGCTTGCGTGTGCCGGGCAGTTTCACGACGTAGTTGCCGGGTTCGGGGCTCTCCCATTCGAGCTCCGCGTCGTTCAGCGCCGTCTCGATGACCTGCGCCGCTGCTGCTTCGTCGGATACGTCAGCCATGCTGCGAGCGTACGACAACGCGCCCGGGCGCTCAGCCCGGGCGGGGCCGGGTGCGCCCCTCAGCCGTGGTGGGAGCGGGCGCGGCGCCGGTGGTCGTGCATCGCCGCCGTGTACACATCGGCGGTGGCCGACGCCGCCGTGTCCCAGCCGAACGACTGGGCGTGCGCGGCCGCGGCCTCGCCCATCCGGGCGGCCAGCTCCGGGTTGTCCGCGAACCGGCCCAGCGCCTCCGCGTACGCCTCCGGTGCGTGGCCCGGGATCAGGAAGCCGCTGACGCCGTCCCGTACCGCGACCGGAAGACCGCCCACCGCCGCCGCGACCACCGGTGTGCCGGCCGCCTGGGCCTCTATGGCGACGAGCCCGAACGACTCGCTGTACGACGGCATGACCAGCACGGACGCCGCCCGGAACCAGTCGGCGAGCTGATCCTGGCCGACCGGCGGGTGGAACTGGACGGCGTCGGTTATGCCCAGGCGCGCGGCGAGCTTCTGCAGGCCCTCCGGCTTGGCGAGTCCGCTGCCGCTGGGGCCGCCGACGACGGGTACGACGATGCGTGAGCGCAGCGAGGGGTCGCGCTCCAGGAGCACCGCGACGGCGCGCAACAGCACGTCCGGGGCCTTCAGCGGCTGGATACGGCCCGCGAAGAGCGGGATCAGGGCGTCCTGCGGCAGGCCGAGGCGGGCGCGCGCGGCGGCGCGGCCGTCACCGGGCCGGAAACGCTGCAGGTTGACTCCGGGGTGCACGACGGCGACTGCCGCCGGGTCCGCGTCGTAGAAGCGGACGAGTTCGTCGGCCTCCCCGGCGGTGTTGGCGATGAGCCGGTCGGAGGCGTGCACGATCTGGGTCTCGCCGATGACGCGGGCGGCGGGCTCGGGGGTGTCGCCCTCGGCGAGCGCGGCGTTCTTGACCTTCGCCATGGTGTGCATGGCGTGGACGAGGGGGACGCCCCAGCGCTGGGCGGCGAGCCAGCCGACCTGCCCGGAGAGCCAGTAGTGGGAGTGGACCAGGTCGTAGTAGCCGGGGCGCTGGCCTGCCCAGGCCTGCATCACGCCGTGGGTGAAGGCACAGAGCTGAGCGGGAAGCTCCTCCTTGGCGAGGCCCTCGTACGGCCCCGCGTCGACGTGCCGGACCAGGACTCCGGGCGTCAGCTCGACCACCGGGGGCAGCCCGCCCGTGGTGGCCCGGGTGAAGATCTCGACCTCGATGCCGATCGCGGCGAGGCGCTTGGCCAGCTCCACGATGTAGACGTTCATGCCGCCCGCGTCACCGGTGCCGGGCTGGTGCAGGGGAGAGGTGTGCACGGAGAGCATCGCGACACGGCGTGGCCTGCGGTGCCCGGCGAAGCCGCCCGGGAAGCGGATACGGGGTGCCGCACGGCTGCTGCCGAGCCGGGAGACGTACTGGCTCACGGGTCCGCTCCTCCTCGCTCAGGGCATGACACGTACGGGGCAGACGCACCCCTCGGAGTGCGGGAACAGCGGAATCTCGCCTTTCATTTCCGTTTTGCCAAATTATTACGATCCCTCCGGCGCGCCGGGGCCGCCCCGCCGCTCCCGCCGCCCGGGTGGGCCCACCGTCGGTTCGCATACGCTCCCTTTCATGCACCAGCGCCCCATCGGCACCGCCACCCGCGGGACCACCCACCCCAACCGCCTGCGCCGCATGGACCGCTGGATCGCCGCCACCCACGGCCCCGCCCTGCGCCGCAGCGACTCACCCGTGGCGGTGGACCTCGGTTACGGCGCGGCGCCCTGGACCGCCGTCGAACTGCTGGGGCGGCTGCGCACCGCCGAGCCCCGCACGGCCGTCGTCGGGGTCGAGATCGACCCCGCGCGGGTCGCGGCGGCCCAGCCGTACGAGCGCGAGGGCCTCACCTTCGTGCACGGCGGTTTCGAGATCCCCACGGCCGGACGGCCGGTCCTCATCCGGGCCGCGAACGTGCTGCGCCAGTACGACGAGGGCGAGGTCGCCGCGGTCTGGCAGCGGCTGTGCGCCCGGCTCGCGCCCGGTGGCCTGCTGGTCGAGGGCACCTGCGACGAGATCGGCCGTCGGCACGTGTGGGTCGCGCTCGGTCCGGAGGGCCCGAGCACCGTCACCTTCGCGACCCGGCTCGCCTCGCTGGAGCGCCCCTCGGACCTCGCCGAGCGCCTGCCGAAGGCCCTGATCCACCGCAATGTCCCGGGCGAACCGGTGCACGCCTTCCTGCGGGACCTCGACCGGGCCTGGGCGGTGGCCTCCCCGTACGCGTCACTGGGCGCGCGGCAGCGCTGGATCGCGGCGGTCCGGGCGGTCTCGGCCGACTGGCCCGTGACGGACGGCGTACGGCGGTGGCGGCAGGGCGAGATCACGGTGCGCTGGTCCGCCCTGAGAGGGCGGTTCGCGAGCTGACGTCCGGGGCCGGGCCGGGAACCGGCCGGCGGTGAGCGGAGCCGGGCACATCGACCGGGGGAACGTCGCCGGTTCCGGGAACACCGCCCGATCACCGTTCGTCCCCCTGTGTGGCGGGGTGGGTGGCGCGGACCTCTGTTGCTTTACCGGACACCGTGGCACGATCGCGTCGTCACCTGAACGTTACTGACGGTAAGTCAGATGTGAGCGATACGGCTTTCGTTGCCTTTCGCCCGGAGGGGGAGCTCGTGAACCGACGCCACTGCGCCACTGCCGCGATCACTCTGGTCTGCGCGCTGTCCCTGCTGACCGCGCCGGTCCAGGCCATGGCTGCCCCGGTACCCGAGCCCGGGCCGGCAGCCACCGCTTCCGCGGCCGCGAAGAAAAGCCTCGAGGAAGTGCGCGAGGAGATCGACACCCTTTACCGCAAGGCCGGGGCGGCCACTGACGCGTACAACCTCGCCGAGGAGCAGGCCGAGAAGCAGTCCGGCGAGATCGCCCGGCTGACCAAGGCGATCGCCGACGGACGGGCGAAGATCGCCGAGCTGAAGGACAGGGCGGGTGCCCAGGCCCGCGAGCAGTACCGCAACGGCGGGCTCCCCCGGGGCGCGCATCTGGTACTGAGCGGCGATCCGGACCTCTTCCTGGCCGGCGTCAACCAGGCCAGGACGAGCCAGCAGGCCACCAAGGGCATGCTGACCGAACTCAAGCAGTCCCAGGAGGACCTGGAGACGTACACCAAGGACGCGAGTCTCAACTGGAAGAAGATCGAGACCAACCGCGTCAAGCAGGCCAAGGCCAGGAAGAGCATCAACGCGCAGATCGCGGCGGCCGAGAAGCTGGAATCGCAGCTCGCGAAGGAGGAGCAGGCCGGACTCCTCGAGCTGGAACGGAACGCCGCGTCCACGGCGCAGGCCGCCTGGCTCTCCTCCGGCGCGCTCAAGGACATCAACCGCGAGGCGAGCCCCGCCGGCAAGCAGGCCCTGGCCTTCGCGACCGCCCAGATGGGCAAGCCGTACGTATGGGGGGCCGAGGGTCCCGGCTCGTACGACTGCTCGGGGCTGACCTCACAGGCCTGGGCGGCGGCGAAGCAGCCGATCCCCCGGACCTCGCAGGAGCAGTGGCGGCAGCTGCCCCGCGTCCCCCTCCAGGACATGCGTCCCGGCGATCTGATCATTTACCACGGTGACGCCAGCCATGTGGGGATGTACGTCGGGGGCGGCTCGATCGTGCACGCCCCCCGGCCCGGCCGGGACGTCACGCTGGCGGGCGCGGGCACCATGCAGATCCTGGGTGTGGTCCGGCCCGACAAGTAGGCACCGGGGGCACGGCGGCCGGCAGGGGGCGGGCGGCACGTGACGCACGCCGCTCCCCGCGCCCGCGGACGCCTCGGCCCATGTGCGCGGTGCGTGTCCGGCGCGTGATGTTCGTCATGGCCTCATGTCCGTTTCGTGCGTGCTCATGGCGCCGGATCCATGGCGGGAAGCGGCTTATGGCCGTGCCCGTGACGGAAGATGACCGCCGGGCACCGTTCCGTTCCCCTGCCGCGGCCCGCTATCGTCCCCGTCGGCGGATCGTCGATCGTCGGTCCGCCGCGCCCTCGGGGGGAGGGAAGGAAACCCGAACCGATGCCCGTACCCGTACCGCAGCAACGTGCCGTTCCCGCTGCGGAGACCACTCATGGCGCCGACCTCACACTCCTGGTGATCGAGGACGATCCTGCGGGCACCTTCGCCGTCCCCGAGCTGTCGTCCACCCCGGGGGCACGGGTCCGCGTCCGTACCGCCCGCAACCTCACCGAGGCCGGCCGGCTGCTCACCGACGGCGTCGACTGCATCCTGCTCGACCTCGACCTGGAGGCGGCCGCACTGCCCACCGCGGCGCGCACCGACGGCCGCGAGGACGGGACCGGCCGGCCGGACGAGCTCGCCGCCCTCAAGTACATCCTGCGCATCGCGCCGCGCCACGCCGTCCTCGCGCTCACCGCGGGGGACGACGCCGAGCGGGCCGCCGAGGCCGTACGGGTGGGGGCCCAGGACTATCTCTTCCGCGACGAGCTCGACGGACGCCTCCTCAGCCGCGCCATCCGGTACGCCGTGGAGCGCAAGCGTGCGGACATCGCCCAGCACCAGCTGACCGAGTCCCGGCTGCGCGCCCAGGAGAACGCCCGGCTGGAGCGCGGGCTGCTGCCCACGCCGCTCCTCGACGGTTCCGACCTCGCCTTCGCCGCCCACTACCGGCCGGGGCGCAGCCGCGCCCTGCTCGGCGGGGACTTCTACGACACGGTCCGCACGCCCGACGGCACGGTCCACGCGATGATCGGCGACGTCTGCGGGCACGGCCCGGACGAGGCGGCGCTCGGCGTCGAGCTGCGTATCGCCTGGCGGGCGCTCACGCTCGCCGGGCTCTGCGGCGACGCTCTGCTCTCCACGCTGCAGCAGGTCCTGGAGCACGAACGGCAGAGCGAGGAGATCTTCGCGACGCTCTGCACCGTCGACATCGCCCCCGACGGCCGCCGCGCGGGCCTGTGCATCGCGGGTCACCCCGCGCCGCTGATCGCCCGCCAGGGGCGGGCGGCACACCTGCTCCCGTACGAGGACGGCGGCCCGGCCCTCGGCCTGCTGCCGCACGCCCGCTGGCCGCGGCGACAGGTCGAGCTGGGTGGCTCCTGGAGCCTGATGATGTACACCGACGGGCTGATCGAGGGACGCGTCGGGCAGACGGGGAACCAGCGGCTGGGGCAGGACGGCATGGTCGCGATGGTCAACGGCCGGCTGGACCAGGGGCTCGGCGGCGAGGCCCTGCTGGAGGCCGCGGTCACCCAGGTGCAGGAGCTGAACGGCGGCGAACTGACCGACGACGTGGCGGTCCTGCTGCTGGAGCGCGACGAGGCCCGGACACGCCGGAGGGGCGGGAGCGCCTCGCGCTCCCGCCCCGGGGCCGTCCCGTCGGCGGGCGCTCAGCGCCCGCCGTTGTAGGGGCCGTACGGTCCGTCGCTGCTGGAGCCTCCGCGACGGCCGCCGCCCGATACGGCCTTGATCGCCGGCCGGACGTCCACCATGAAGACGATGGACGCGATGACGCCCGCGATCTGCAGGAACAGGATCGGGATGACGAGGTTCACGAAGACGGTGGCGCCGAGGATGATCAGCCAGAAGGACTTCTTCTGCTTGTCCGCGGCCCGGTAGGCGTCCTCGCGCGCCGTCACGGCGAACACCAGCGCGACCACGGCCAGGACGAGCATGGCCAGGTACAGCAGCTGGAGGAACGAGCCGAATGCTTCGAGCAACACGGTGAGCACCGCCTAGTCAGTGGATGAGCGCCTCGCGGCCAAGGTACCGGGACAACGACCCGGGCACCCTCAAAGGTGCCCGGCCCGTTCTTCCGGTACTCCTGGAACCGCTTCCGCCTACTTCGCGGAGGGCGGGGGGGTCTTCTTCGCCGCGGGCTTGCGCACGGGCGCCGTCTTCTTCGGCGCCGCGGCGGGTGCGGCCTTGGACTCGGCGGCCTTCGGCGCGGGCTTCTTCGCGGCGGGGGACACCGGCTTCGCGGAGGTCGCCGGCTCGGCGGGGGCCGCCGATGCCGCCTCGGACTTCTGCTTCGGCACGGACTTCGGCTCCGCCTCGATGACGGCGGCGATCTCGACGATCTCGTCGGCCGTCTCCCCACGCCACGTCCGCACGGTCTGCTCTCCGCGCTCGGCGACCTTCTCATAGGTCTCCCGGGCCCGGACGGCGTACTCGGCGGCCACACCCACGCTCCGCAGGGCCAGGTCCTGGGCGGTCTCGCCCCACTTCTTCAGGTCGGTGTCCAGCGCCCCGAAGACCTCGGTCACCTTCGCCTGCACGGTGGCCTGGGCCTCCCTGGCCTGCGTGGCGACCCGCTCCTGCACGGCCTTCGGGTCGGTGTTGCGCACCGCCTCGAGCCGCTCGGGCGTCTCGGCCCGCAGCTGCTCGATCAGAGCCGGGACCTTGCGTGCCTGCTCCACGGCGAGGTCGGCCGTGCCGGCGGCGAAGTAGAGGGGGGTGGGGTCGGTGAGGGTCTTGCGCAGGTCATCGGTGATGGCCATGACTGTGGTCCTCCCGGATCATCAGAAGTCAGTTCGCTGGTGGGTCTGCATCACTGCCGCCGGCGGTGCGGGGGCCGCGGGCACCGCTCGCGTCATCGGTGCCGCTTTCCGTCCCGGCATCGATTCCGCTCTCCGCACCGGCGGCACCGTGGGCCTCGGCGCCGGTGTCGGGCGCGACATCGGATCCGTTCTCCCGGCGGAAGGAGTCGTAGATCTGCAGCAGCACGCTCTTCTGCCGCTCGTTGATCGACGGGTCGGCCAGTATGACCGCCCGCGTCTCCAGCTCCTCCCGCTCCCGCTCGTCGAGGATCCCGGCCCGCACGTAGAGCGTCTCGGCCGAGATCCGCAGGGCCTTGGCGACCTGCTGCAGCACCTCGGCACTCGGCTTGCGCAGGCCGCGCTCGATCTGGCTGAGATACGGATTGGACACCCCCGCGGCGTCGGCGAGCTGCCGCAGGGAGAGCTGCGCGGTACGCCGCTGCTCGCGCAGGTACTCGCCGAGATTGCCGACGTTGAGTGATGCCATGCCTTGATACTGCACCCGCCTCGCTAACTATTGCAAGCGCATGCTTGCAAAAGTGTTCCGTGTCATGTCACCACGCCGTACCGGGCCCCCGCTGCGCCCGCCGCCCACGGCCCGCGTGGCGCCGGCAGGACGACGACCGGCGCGCTCGTGCGGCGGCTGATCCCGGATACGCGGGTGTTCGACGCCGAAAAGGCCGGCGAGACGCTCATGGACATCACGCCGGCGCCGCCCTGGGCGGGCGGCTTCCAGGACCGGCCGCCGTGGCGGCCCCTCGTGGTCGAGACCCCCCCACGTGCCCGACCACACCGGCGGCACCCTGGTGATGCCCATGACCGTCCTGGTCGGGCGGTACTGGCACGAGATCGGCGCGGGCCTCGCCCGGCACGGGATCCCGGTGCGGCACTTCGTCCTCCACGCCGACCAGGACACCCTCCGCGGCCGCATCGAAGGGGACCTCGTCCTCGGCCCTCCGCGTTCCGCCTCCAGTACCTCGAGCCCTACGCCGAGGCGGCGCGCACCTGGCTGCACGACGCGGCCGAGGTGATCGACACGACGAACCTCACCCCGGCCCGAGCCGCAGAGGGCATCGTGATCTCCACCGCGGGCCGACCCCCGGCCGGCGGGACGCCGAGGACACCCGAACCGGGCAAAGGCCACGACCGGCGTCCGTGGCCTCCCCGCGGCCCCGGGCAGGTCCCGCGACGGACTTCCGTGGGGCGGCACCGGCGGGGCAGGGTGGGCGGCATGACCGCACCTGACGCCAAGGCCGACCTCCACTTCTCCCTGCAGTCGGCCCGCGACGCACTGCTCTGGAAGCTCGAAGGACTCTCCGAGTACGACGCACGACGCCCCCTGACACCGACCGGCACCAACCTCCTGGGCCTGGTCAAGCACGTAGCGAGTGTGGAACTGGGCTACCTCGGCGACACGTTCGGGCGGCCGTCCGGCGAACCGCTGCCGTGGATCGAGGACGGGGCCGAGCCCAACGCGGACATGTGGGCCACCGCCGACGAGTCCCGCGAGCAGGTCGTGGCGCTCTACCACCGGGCCTGGGCCCACGCGGACGCGACGCTCGACGCGCTGCCGCTGGACACGGTCGGCACGGTGCCGTGGTGGCCGAGCCACCGGGCGGAGGTGACCCTGCACCATGCCGTGGTGCGCGTGATCGGCGACACGCACCGGCACGCCGGGCACGCCGACATCGTCCGGGAACTCATCGACGGTGCCGCGGGGATGAGCAAGGGCAACGACAGCGTCCCGCCGGGTGACGCCGCGTGGTGGGCGGACCACCGGAACCGGCTGGAGCGTGTCGCCCGCGAGGCGGACCGGGACGCGTGATGCCGGCACGCCTGCGGCCGCCCCGGAGAACGGTCCCGCGGACGCCGCGGGCCTGCCGGAGTACACGAACACCGTGTGCGGCGTGCTGCGCGGGCCTCCGCGCGCGCCGGCCCCGGCCGAGCACTTCCCGGCAGGCAGGCCGGTCGTCCCGTTCGTCCTCCTGGTACGGATACGAGGCCGGGACCGGCCGGCGCCAGGCCGGACCCGAACCGGCCGAGCGGGCCGGCCCCCCGCTCGACGGCCCGGCCGGTCCGGCCGGGCCCGGTGCCCTCGCCCTGCTGCCCGCACGGCCCGTCGTCGTACCTCTCCATGGAGAGGTACGACGACGGGCCGCCGCTCCGGGAATTCCGGCCGAAGTGAGCACACGGCCGGTCCCGGTCCACGAAGGTCCGTCCTCTGACTAAGGTCAGAGGATGGACGACATCCGCCGGGTGCGGCAGTTCAACCGCATCGTCACCGAACGCGTGGGCGTGCTCCACGACCAGTACCTGGGCAGCGGGCGGCCCGTGGGCGAGGCACGGCTGCTCTGGGAGACCGGGGAGCAGGGCCAGGACGTACGCGTACTGCGTGAGCGCCTCGGTCTCGACTCCGGCTACGTCAGCCGTCTGCTGCGCGTCCTGGAGGCCGACGGCCTCGTCACCGTCGAACCGCATCCCGCGGACGGAAGGGTGCGCACCGTGCGCCTCACCGACGCCGGTCGCACGGAGCGCCGTGCCCTCGACAGCCGCAGCGACGCACTGGCCCGTTCCCTGCTGGAGCCGCTCGACGCGGACCGGCGGGCCCGGCTGCTCGCCTCCATGACCGAGGTCTCCCGCCTGCTGACGGCCTCGGCTGTCACGCTGGAAGCCGTCGACCCGGATCACCCCGACGCCCAGCACTGCCTGCACGGCTACTTCACCGAACTGCAGGACCGCTTCGACACGGGTTTCGACCCCGCCCGCAGTCTCCTCCCCGACGCGGGCGGACTCCGCCCCCCACGGGGTGTGTTCCTGGTGGCCCGGCTGCACGGGGAGCCGGCCGGCTGCGCGGGGCTGAAGCTGCCGGCCGATGCCCCGGCCGAGATCAAACGCATGTGGGTCGCCCCCCACGCCAGAGGCCTCGGCCTCGCCCGCCGTTTCCTGTCCGAACTGGAGACCCGGGCGGCCGCACTCGGCCGGGACGTACTGCGTCTGGACACCAACAGGGCGCTCGACGCCGCGATCGGGTTGTACCGTTCCACCGGCTTCCAGGAGGTGCCCGCCTTCAACGACGAGCCGTACGCGCACCACTGGTTCGAGAAGCGGATCGGCAAAGAGCCCCCGCCCCTCCCGCACGAGGCCACCGGCCCCGGGGCGCCGGCCCCGTGAGTGGCCCCCTGCCGCTTCTCGTGCCCGCGGGCGCCCTCGCCGACCGGGGCGCGAGGAGAGGGGCCGGGAGCCGGGCGGAGCGCTCGCGACGGCGCCGTTCCGCGCGGACGAGGCCGTGGCCGTCCTGGGGCTCACGGATCTCGCCGGCCACGTGGCCGGCGGCGCCGTCGGAGGAGTCGCCGAGCCGGATCCCGCCCCCCTACCGGATCGCAGCCGCACGGGCCGGGGTGCCGACGGACCGGTGCCTCTTCGTGGACGGCAGCCTGGAGAACGCCGAGGCGGCCGTCGCCCTCGGCATGACCGGCGTGCATGTCCGCCAACCGGCCGGACTGCACGGGCCGTTCGGCCTCATCCGGGCAGAGGCATGGGCAGCCCGTTCTCCAGCTGCACGAAGGCGAGGCCGGCCGCGGCCACCGCGTCCCCGTACACCTGGCCGGCGCTCTCCCCCGCGTCGATCCGCCGCCAGTTCTCCTCGGCCAGGACGCGCAGTACGGCGATGATCTGGCCCGCAGCGAGCCGCACCGCCACCGGGGCACCGGGGTCGAGGGCGCGCGCGAGGGCGGCTTCCGAACGGCCCTGGTAGGCGTACAGGCGGGCGACGAGCGACGGGGTGCCGTAGAGCAGCCGGTGGAAGGCCAGCACCTGCGGGTTGTCGCAGAGCCCGGTCACCGGGTCGCGGCGGTCCAGCCCGTCCAGGAAGTGGTGGCGCAGCGCGTCCAGGGGCGAGGTGCCGTCCGGCCGGCCGGAGACGACACGGGCCGCCTCGTCCTCGTGGTCGGCGAACCGGTGCAGGACCAGGTCCTCCTTGGCCGGGAAGTACCGGAACAGTGTCGGCTTCGAGATGCCGGCGGCCGCCGCCACCTCGGCCACCGAGACCTTGTCGAAGCCCCGTTCGAGGAACATCGAGATCGCGGCCTCGGAGACCGCCTCGTAGGTCAGCTGCTTCTTGCGCTCACGCAGGCTGATCCTCCCGGCACTCATGACGGCGTGCCCTTCCTGATGAGCGCCTCGACCCCGTCGAGCACCCGCTCGAGACCGAACACGAACTCGTAGTCGGCCTCGTCCGGCTCGTTCATGACGCCGGAGGCCAGCAGCCTGGACAGCGCCGGGTGGCGGACGGGATCGACGAGCCGCGTCACCGTCCGCTCCCACTGCGCCATCACCTCCTGGGGCGAGAGGCCCTTCGCCTCGACGGCGGCGGCGAGATCGCTCATGAGCAGGGCCTCGTTCCGTACGAACCCCCCGACGAAGAGGATGACGGAGATCTTGTCGCCCTCGCCCAGACCGCTGTCCTCCAGCGCCTGGAGGCCCTGCTCCCACCAGGCGACCGAATGAGGACTGGCCGGCGGACCCGAGATCGGGATGCGCAGGGACCACAGGTTGCGGTGGAACACCCGTCGCTGGGCCCACGCCCACTGACTCAGCGCCTCCCGCCAGCCGGCCCCCTCCTCCAGCGCCGGCAGGGGCTCAGGGGCACCCATGGCCGCCTCCTGCATGAGGACGTACAGCTCCTCCTTGGCCGAGACATAGCGGTAGAGCGACATCGTGGAGACGCCGAGTTCCTTGGCGACCCGCCCCATCGAGACGGCCGAGAGCCCTTCCGACGCGGCCACCGACACGGCCGCGGCCACGATGCGGTCCAGCGTCAGACCGGGCTTCGGTCCCTTGACCGGGCGGTCGCGAAGCCCCCACGCGGCCTCGATGCTGGCCGGCAGGCCCGTCCCACCCGACGCGCTGCTGTTCTCCGTCACCCGAAGCCGCCTTCCCCAGTACTGGCTTGCCACCATCCTAGGTTTGCGTAATGCTTACGCAGTAACGCGTATGACATACGCAGAAGGGGGACCGCCATGACCACGTCCGTGAACGACGTCATGATCGAGGCGCACGGCCTCACCAAGTCCTACGGAAAACCGGCGGTCCGGGTCCTGGACGGCGTCGGCCTCCAGGTCGCCCGCGCCGGGATCCACGCCCTGCTCGGCCCCAACGGCGCGGGCAAGACCACGACCGTGCGGATCCTCGCCACTCTGACCACCGCCGACTCCGGCACGGCACGCGTCGCCGGGCACGACGTCGTCACCGCCCGGCGCCAGGTCCGCCGCGCCATCAGCCTGACCGGGCAGTTCGCCGCTGTCGACGAGACCCTGACCGGCGAGGAGAACCTGCGGATGATGGCGCGGCTGTCCGGCCTGACCCGCGACCGGGCCCGGCACCGCGCCGGGGAACTCCTCGACCGCTTCGGCCTCACCGACGCGGCCCGCCGCCAGGTCCGTACGTACTCCGGGGGGATGCGGCGCCGCCTGGACCTGGCGGCGGGCCTGGTCGGCTCGCCCGAGCCCGGCGTCCTCTTCCTCGACGAGCCCACCACGGGCCTCGACCCGCGCAGCCGCCGCGAGCTCTGGCAGGTGGTCCGCGACCTCGCCGGCCGGGGCGCCGCGGTGCTGCTCACCACGCAGTACCTGGAGGAGGCCGATCAGCTCGCCGACCGTGTCAGCGTCCTCGCCAAGGGCCGCATCGTCGCCGAGGGGACCCCTCAGGCCCTGAAATCACGCGTCTCCGGACACCGCCTGGACCTCGTCCTCAGCAGCCGCGAGGCATACCTCCGGCTCGCCACCCGCGCCGTCCACCACTCCCCCGAGACCCTCACCCTGGGCATCCCCACGGACGGCACCGCCGTCCACGCCCGCGCACTGCTCGACGAGATCGACCCGCACCGCACCGACGTCGAACGCCTCTCCGTGCACAGCGCGACCCTCGACGACGTGTTCCTCGCCCTCACCGCCGAGAAGACGGAGACACCGGCCCATGTCTGACACATCCCGAGCCCTGACCCACGCCACGGTCATGACCGGCCGCAGCCTGCTCATCAGCCGCCGCAACATCGACGCCGTCATCACGGCGATGATGCTGCCGATCATGCTGATGCTGATCTTCGTCTACTTCTTCGGCGGCGCGATCGACACGGGAACCGCCTACGACTCCTACGTCATGTACGTGGTCCCCGGCGTCCTGTTCCTGTGCGCCGGCTTCGGATCGGCCACCACAGCGGTGGCGGTGAGCGAGGACATGAAGGGCGGCATCATCGACCGCTTCCGCTCCCTGGACATCGGCGCGATGCCGATCCTGGCCGGCCATGTCGCGGCGAGCACGGTGCGCAATCTGGTCTCCACCACGCTGGTGTTCGCCGTCGCCCTGCTCATCGGATTCCGCCCCGCCGCCACCCCCGCCGGCTGGCTCACCCTCGCCGCCGTACTGCTCGCCTACATCGTGGCCCTGTCCTGGATCTCGGCGGCGATGGGCCTGCTCGCCCGGACGCCGGAGGCAGCCGGGGGATTCACCTTCTTCATGTCGTTCCTGCCCTACCCGAGCAGCGCGTTCGTCCCGGTCGACAGCATGCCCGGCTGGCTCCAGGGTTTCGCCGACCACCAGCCGGTCACCCCGGCCATCGAGTCCCTGCGCGGTCTCCTCCTGGACCAGCCGGTGGGCAACGCCCCGTGGACCGCGCTCGCCTGGGCGGCCGGGATCCTGCTGGTGGCCGCGGCCCTGTCGGGTGTGCTCTTCAGGACCCGGACGCGGTGACGCCTCAGAACACGTCCGGGCACCACGCCCGCCGTGGCGTCCGGAACATCAGGTCCGCCCGCGCAACCGCGCCCGCCCGGTGCTCGTCGAGCCGGCCCAGCGCGGCCAGCCGCACCGGCGACTCGTCACCGAGATGGAGCGTGCTCAGTTCCGCCACGCCCAGTGTGAGGTCGGCGTCCCGGGTCGTGGGGACGCAGGAGGCACCGGACGGTGAGACCTCCAGCAGGAAACGGCCGCCCGCCAGGCCCGCGGTGTCCCGGACGTCCAGGACCAGCGCGCCCTCGGTCGCGTACGTCCGTGCCTCCAGGGCCCGGGGGACGTCCAGGAGGCGGAGCCACAGCCAGTCCGCCTGGGTCACGACGCGGGCGGCACGCGGGTCCGGGAGGAGGAGCGGGAGCACGTCGTCGGGCGCGCGGTAGCCCGAGCGGACCGTGGTGATCCAGTCGACGGAGCAGACGAACCGCCACAGCGCGCGTTCCGCCGCCGGGGTCACGGCGGTCATGCCGGCCACCGTCGCCTTGTTGAGCGGCTGCTTCCCGTCACCCCAGTGGTCGTCGGCGCGGTAGGTGATCAGCCCGTCCGTCTCCCCGGCCGACGACCGGTACACCGCGTGGAACGGCTCCGTCCACGTCTCGGACGCCGGGACGTCCACCCCGGTGCTGCGCTGCCACCAGCGCTCGCTCCGGGAGACCACGCCGTGCTGCCGGGCCGCGAGACGGCTGTGGAGCTCCGGACCCAGCTTGCGCACATCCGCTCCGTCCACCAGTTCGATCCGGCCGCCGTCCGCCTCGGAGGGCACCGGGGCGCGCGGGTCCAGGCCGGCCCGGGGGACGTCGATCTCCCACTCCACGGTCCAGGTCGCCGGTCCGAAGCCGTACCGCCCGTAGATCGGGTACTCCGCGGCGATCAGCGAGGCGACCACGTCGCCCCGCTCCTTCGCCGCCGCCAGATCCCTGGCCATCATCCTGCTGAGGAGCCCGCGACGGCGGTGCGTGGGTGACACCGTCACGGCGGTGACCGCGTCGGCCGGCACCGTGGCTCCCCCGACGACGGTCAGGTCCTGCGCGAACGACCGGAAGGTGGCCACACAGCGCCCGGCGTCGAACACCCCCTGGACACGGGTGGGATCGATATGAGCCAGGCGCACCGCGATCTCTTCCTCCGGCGGTGGTGAGGCCGACGCCCGGAGGAACCCGGTCTCCGCGGCGCGCAGCCAGTCGGGGTATTCGGCCGAGCAGACGGTACGCGGATCCAGACTCATACCCCCACGCTAGGCACGGGGCTCAGGAACTGTCGCGCGGTTTTCCAGCCGCACCGGCACGGGCCCGGCGGCCCGCCGTCGCTCAGAACGCCGCCCGGACCTCACCCACCACCGCGTCGCCGCCCGTCAGCGGCGCGCGCCCGATGCGGGACACCACCGGAGCGTCGACGCCCAGCAGTTCGAGGGAGCGGGCCAGCACCGGGCCCAGGGCGCGGGTGGCACCGTCGTCGATCTTGAAGGCCAGGGCCCTGCCGTCCGGGAGGGCCACCGCCTGGACCGCCTCCGCGCCCATCTTGGAGAGCACCCCCGGCACCTCCCGCATCAGCCAGGTGTCCGGCCGGCGCGTGCCCGCGACGTACTCCGGGTGCGCCCGCATCGCGTCCGCGACCCGGCGTTCCGCCGTGCCCGGCTCCGCGAGCACGAACGCCCGGAACGCGCGGGCCAGGCCCACCAGCCCGACAGCCATCAACGGGGCCCCGCAGCCGTCCGTGCCGAGCGCCGCGACGGGCTCGCCCGCCGCCTCCGCGACGACCTCGCCCACCAGCCGCTGGAGGGGGTGGGCCGGGTCGAGGTAGGACGCCGTGTCCCATCCGTTGCGTACGCAGACGGCGAGCATCGCCGCGTGCTTGCCGGAGCAGTTCATGGTGAGCGGCTCCCGCACGCCTCCGGCCGCGAGGTACGCCTCCGCCTCGACCGGGTCCAGCGGAAGGTCGGGCGGCGTCTGCAGATCGGCGGGCTTCAGCCCGTGCTCGGCGAGCATCGTGCGGACCAGGGCGAGGTGGAAGTCCTCACCCGAGTGGCTCGCCGCGGCCAGTGCCAGCCGCTCCCCCGAGAGGTCCAGCCCGGCCCGCAGGATCGCGGCGGCCTGCATGGGCTTGTTGGACGAGCGCGGGAAGACCGGGGCCGCCGGGTCTCCGAGCGCGCGCTCGACGCTCCCGTCCGCGGCCAGGACGACCAGCGACCCCCTGTGGTGGCCCTCGGTGAAGCCGGAGCGTACGACCTCGGCCAGGACCGGGGGAACGGACGGTGAGGACGGGGCTATGGAGGACGTCATGCTGGCGGATGGCCTTCCGGGGGCGGGGGTGACCCGCCCCCGGAAGGGTCGCTTCAGGCGAGCAGGTCCTCTACTTGTGCTTCCCCGTCACGGTACCTGCGGGCGATCTCCGCGCTGCAATCGTCCACGGTCCGCTGGAGCCGGTGACGGCGCCTGGACACCTGCTGCTCGTAGCGGACGAGCCGCCCCATCGCGGTGAGGAGCTCCTGGTCCGTCCGGGCGTCGAGGTCCGAGAGCTCGACCTCCGCGAACGTGTCGGCCGCGAGCTGCCGGTACTCGTCGCTGCGCGGCGTGGTGAGGGTGACGTGCCGCGCCGAGGAACGGTGGACGGACGGGGTGTCGGCGAGGATCTCCGAGAGCCGGTCCACCACGGGCGACTCGGGGCCCGCCCGGCGGGCGAGCTCGGCCCGCAGGATGTCGATCCGGCCCTGGACGAGACGGCGTACGTAACTGAGGTCCGCCTCGTCGCGCTGGGCGTCACGGCGCAGGGTGCGGAGCTCCGGCAGCCGCAGCCCGCCGAATTCGGGCAGGGGGCGTACGGACGCCAGGCCTTCGACCGCACCGCCCCCGGCCTGTCCGGGCACGGACACCGCTCCGGGCAGATGTACGGGCGGGGTGGGCGGCTGACCGGGCGCAGCGACGGCCCGCTGCAGCGGAGGCCGCAGGTCGGCGGTCGTGCGCGTCCCTGGTACGGCCCTGGGTGATGGCCCGGTTCCGTGCGTCGTCATGATGTTCCGTCCCCTCGACCGGTGCGTCGGCACACCGACATCGTGCATGGTGCCACTACGCACGGTGCCGATGCAGGTGCTCTGTACCCGTTCGGCCCAAGATAGGTTGGTCTGTATGCGTGCAGTGATACAGAGAGTGGACGGCGCGAGCGTCACCGTGGCGGGCGCCACGGACGACGCGCCGGGGACCGGTACGGTCGGCGAGATCGTCGGCGAGGGGCTGTGTGTGCTGGTGGGGGTCACTCACGGCGACACCGCGGAGAAGGCGGCGCAGCTCGCCCGCAAGCTGTGGACCCTGCGCGTCCTCGAGGGCGAGAAGTCCTGCTCGGACGTGAACGCCCCGCTGCTGGTCATCTCGCAATTTACTCTTTACGGGGACGCCAGGAAGGGCCGCAGGCCCACGTGGAACGCCGCCGCGCCGGGCGAGGTCGCCGAGCCGCTGGTCGACGAGGTGGTGGCACAGCTGCGCGCGCTCGGCGCCCAGGTGGAGACGGGCCGGTTCGGAGCGGACATGCGGGTCTCGCTCACGAACCACGGCCCGTTCACCGTACTGGTCGAGGTGTAGCGACGCCGCCTCCCGTGCACCGGTCGTCCTACGGCTCGACGATCGTCTCCTGGGCCGCCGCGGTGTCACCCGCGAGCAGTTCCGCGTCCACGGCGACGTTCCGCTTCACCAGCGCCAGGGCGATGGGGCCCAGCTCGTGGTGGCGGGCCGAGGTGGTGACGAAACCGAGCTGCCGGCCCTCCGCCCCGTCGGCGGCGAGCCGGACCGGCGTCCCGTGGCCGGGCAGATGGACCTCGCTGCCGTCCAGGTGCAGGAAGACGAGCCGGCGCGGCGGCTTCCCCAGGTTGTGGACACGGGCGACCGTCTCCTGTCCCCGGTAGCAGCCCTTCTGGAGGTGCACGGCGCTGCCGATCCAGCCCAGCTCGTGCGGGATGGTGCGGTGGTCGGTCTCGAAGCCCAGGCGCGGGCGGTGCGCCTCGACGCGCAGCGCCTCGTACGCCAGGATCCCGGCCACCGGGCCGTGCGCGGCGGCGTACGCCTCCAGGCCGGCCCGGGGCAGGAAGAGGTCACGGCCGTGCGCCGTCTCCCGGACGGCGACACCGTCCGGGACCGGGGCGATGGAACCTGCCGGCAGGTGCACGACGGCGAAGTCCTCGGTGCGGTCGGCGACCTCGACCCGGTAGAAGAACTTCATCGACTCCAGATACGCGACCAGCTCGGCCCGGGTCTCCGGCTCGGCGTGCATCCACACCGTCGCGCCGTCGTCGACCAGGTAGAGGGCGTGTTCGATGTGCCCGTTGGCGGAGAGGATCAGCGCCTCGGTCGCCCGGTTCGGTGCGAGGTCGCTGACGTGCTGGGTGAGCAGCAGGTGCAGCCAGGTCAGCCGGTCGTCGCCGGAGACCGTGACGACCCCGCGGTGCGAGAGGTCGACGAGGCCGCTGCCGTCGGCGAGGGCGCGTTGCTCACGGAACAGGTCGCCGTAGTGCGCGGCGACGCCTTCGTCGCGCCCCTCGGCGGGGACGGCGCCGGGCAGGGACAGCAGGGGGCTCTTCATGCGACCAGCGTACGGCCCGCGGGGCCCGGCCTACCGGGCGCCGCCCGGCCCCTCCGGCGGTCCTGCCTCCGCCGCCTCCGCCTTCTTCGCCGTGCAGTCGGCGCAGCGTCCGAAGATCGCGAAGTGCTTCATGTCGGTCTCGAAGCCGAACGTGCCCCGCAGTTTCGCCGTGAAGTCCGCGACGACGTCGACATCGGCCTCGATGACCTCCGTGCAGTCCCGGCAGACGAGGTGGATGTGGTGGTGGCGGTCCGCCAGGTGGTACGTCGGGGCGCCGTGCCCGAGGTGGGCATGACTGACCAGCCCGAGCTCCTCCAGGAGCTCCAGGGTCCGGTAGACGGTGGAGATGTTCACACCCGACGCCGTCTTCCGCACCTCACAGAGGATGTCGTCGGGCGTCGCGTGCTCCAGCGTGTCGACGGCCTCCAGGACGAGCTGACGCTGAGGCGTCAGCCGGTAGCCACGCTGCCGAAGATCGGTCTTCCAGTCGGTGCTCACCACAGCCCCCAGTGTAGGGCGGAGCCGGGCTCACTCCGGGGACACCGGCAGCTGCCCGCTCATCAACAGGCCGGCGACGGACTCGCGGAGCAGCCCGGTCGTGCGCGCGATCTCCTCGTGCACCCGGATCTTCTCGTCCAACGCGCCGACGGTGACCGACCGGATGGCGCTTCCGGCGGAGTGGCCCTTCATCCAGGCCACGGCGCCGGGGCCGGCGAGGAAGGCGGTCAGGTAGGGGTGCGAAAGCCCCGGCACCGGGACGGGTGCCGGGGCTGGGGCCGGGCGGGCTACTTGAAGAACGCGATGCCGTCGTCGGGCATGTCCCCGAGGCTCTTCGCCATCGCGGCGACCTCTTCCGGGGTGACGACCTTCTTCAGGTGCGCCGACATGTACGGCCGCAGCTCCACGTCGGGGGTGGCCTTCTCGCCGACCCACATCAGGTCGCTGTTCACGTAGCCGTAGAGGCGCTTGCCACCGCTGTACGGGCCGGAGGCGGCGGTGCGGGCCACCGCGTCGGTGACGATGTCGATCTGCGGCTTCTGCTTGGCCAGTTCGCCGTACCAGACCTCGACGATGCCCTGGTCTCGGACCATGACGATCTCGACCTTGCGGTCCTTGTCGATGCGCCAGTAGCCGGACTCGGACTCCAGCGGCTTGACCTGCTTGCCGTCGGCGTCCAGCACCCAGGAGTGCGAGACGTACTCGAGGAAGTCGCGGCCGTCGTGGCTGAAGGTCACTTCCTGGCCGAAGTTGCACTTCTCGGCGCCGGGGAAGTCGGAGACGCCCGCACCCGCCCAGTTGCCGAGGAGGAAGGCCAGCGGCACGAGGTCCGGGTGGAGGTCGGACGGAATCTCGATCATGAGCGGCTCAGACGATCTGTGAGGGTGTACGGGAGGTGTTCGGCGAGGGTCAGCGCTGGCCCTGGTACAGCTTCTTCACGGTCACGGCGGCGAAGGCGAGCACGCCGACGCAGACCAGGACCAGCAGGGCGGAGAAGAAAGCCTCAAGCACGGGAGCTCCTCGGGACGAACGAATGACGGCAGCAGACGGCCGGGCCCCCAGCCTAATGGGTGGGGGCCCGGCGCGGCGGCCCGGGGCTTCCCCGGGTGCGGCCGGTCCGGCCCGGAGGACGGTCCGCAGGATGACGGTCCGGTGATCCGGAGGGTCGTCCGGCCGGGGATTACAGTTCGGTCCATGCCGAAGAAGCTCGTGATCAAGGTGACCGCCGGAGCCGATGCCCCCGAGCGCTGCTCGCAGGCGTTCACCGTGGCGGCCGTGGCCGTCGCCAGCGGGGTCGAGGTCTCGCTGTGGCTGACCGGCGAGTCCGCCTGGTTCGCCCTGCCGGGACGCGCCGCCGAATTCGACCTGCCGCACGCGGCGCCGCTGCCCGATCTGATCGACTCGATCCTGGCGGGTGGCGGGATCACGCTCTGCACCCAGTGCGCGGCGCGTCGCGACATCACGGAGAAGGACGTCCTGGCGGGCGTGCGGATCGCCGGCGCCCAGGTGTTCGTGCAGGAGGCCATGGCGGACGGCGCCCAGGCCCTCGTCTACTGATCCGGAGACCCGGGCGAGAGCTACCGACGGCGGTTCCTGCCGTCGAGCTCGTCCCACCACGCGTCCGACGTCGGGTCGCCCGTGGGCTTCTCCCAGGGTGAGCCGGACCGGGGGGCCCGGGGCCGGGGACCGCCGCGCCGGTCGCCCGGGGGGCCCTCGTCCCACCAGCGGTCCTCAGGCCCCCGGCGGTTGGCGACGACCGCCGCGACGGGCGGTATGACCATGGCGGCCACGCACATCGCCACGGCCGCCGGGACGGACCACAGACGCACGAAGGCCCAGGCCGAGACGAAGAGGAAGAGGCATCCGCCCATCATCAGGAAATAGGCGCGCCTGCGCCGGGCGTACATGAGTCCAGCGTAGGACCCGCCGGGGCGGAAGCGCATGCGGACGGCACGAGGAGCCGCGCGGAACGGCACGGAGGGCCGCACCCCTGTCCAGGTGGCGGTCCAACCCCCTGGGGTGCGGCCCTCCGGCCGGTCCGTGTGCGTGACCTACACGGCGATGGCGACCTCGGCGAGACCGCCGGTCTGCGCCACGACCGTACGGTCGGCGGTGCCGCCCGGAACCAGGGCGCGGAGCGTCCAGGTGCCCTCGGCCGCGTAGAAGCGGAACTGTCCGGTCGCCGAGGTCGGTACCTCGGCGGTGAACTCACCGGTCGAGTCCAGCAGCCGGACGTAGCCGGTGACGGGCTCGCCGTCGCGGGTCACGCTGCCCTGGATGGTCGTCTCGCCCGGCTTGATCGTCGAAGCGTCGGGGCCGCCGGCCTGTGCTCCACACATGGTGTTCTGTCCTTCGGGTCGGGGTCCTGCTGATCGGGTCCTGCGGAATTACTTGTTGGCGCCGAGCTCGATCGGCACGCCCACGAGGGAGCCGTACTCGGTCCACGAACCGTCGTAGTTCTTGACGTTCTCCTGGCCGAGCAGCTCGTGCAGCACGAACCAGGTGAGCGCGGAGCGCTCACCGATGCGGCAGTACGCAATGGTGTCCTTGGACAGGTCCACCTGCTCGGCCTCGTAGAGCGCCTTGAGCTCGTCGTCCGACTTGAACGTGCCGTCGTCGTTGGCGTTCTTCGACCACGGGATGTTGCGGGCGCTCGGCACGTGGCCGGGGCGCTGCGACTGCTCCTGCGGGAGGTGCGCCGGGGCGAGCAGCTTGCCGCTGAACTCGTCGGGCGAACGCACGTCGACGAGGTTCTGGGAACCGATGGCGGCCACGACGTCGTCGCGGTAGGCGCGGATCGACTCGTCCTGGGCCTTGGCCTTGTACTGGGTGGCCGGGCGCGTCGGGACGGCGTCGGTCAGGTCGCGGGAGTCGAGCTCCCACTTCTTGCGGCCGCCGTCGAGCAGCTTCACGTTCTCGTGGCCGTACAGCTTGAAGTACCAGTAGGCGTACGAGGCGAACCAGTTGTTGTTGCCGCCGTAGAGGACGACCAGCGTGTCGTTGCCGATGCCCTTCTCGGACAGGAGCTTCTCGAAGCCGGCCTGGTCGACGAAGTCACGGCGGACCGGGTCCTGGAGGTCCTTGGTCCAGTCGATCCGGATCGCGTTCCTGATGTGGTTCTTCTCGTACGCCGAGGTGTCCTCGTCGACCTCGACGATGGCGACCTGCGGGTCGTCGATGTGGGCCTCGACCCAGTCGGCGTCGACCAGAACGTCTGCGCGGCTCATGTGTTTCTCCTCCGGGGCAGTCTGCGGCGGGGTGGTGCGATGTGCTGGGTGCGGGACGTACGCGCAGGTGCTCGGCGCGGAACGCGTACGGAAGGCACGGGTTCGGCCCTGATCTCGTCGAAGGGCCGGGGAAACGGGAGGGGGTCCCGCTCAGAAGGGGCGACAGAGCATGGCGGCGACGCGGCACAGGTCTACTGCCCGCCGCTTCGTGAGGTCCGCCTGTCGCTTCATGCAACCGATCGTAGGGAAGTGCGGGCGGAGATGTCACCGTCGTGTCGAATGATGAGACAGGATCGTCTGCCATGCGAGACGGACGAACGGTCACGGCCCCCGTCACGCGGGAGGCGGAAGCCTTCGCCACGCGGTCATCTGCGGAGCGGACGCGCCCGTCTCATTATGTGGATCGACCGCCGGTCGGCCTCCGGGAGCGCCTGCCCGGCCTTCCGGGGGTCATCCGTGGCCACCCGGCCGGCCTTCCGGGGTCATCCGTGGCCACCCGGCCGTGCCGTCATCCCGCCAGCCGGATGTCGGCGCCCCTCATCGATATCTCCAGGCCGCCCGGCGCCACCTCGATCTTCTCGAGCTCCAGGCCCTCGGGCAGCCCGCCGATCGCACGCTCGAAGTCGGTCTTCTTCCTGACCAGGTCCTCCAGGCCGGGAATGCCCTCGCCCGGGACCTCGTCGGCGCGCACCCTGACGGTGTCCCCGTCCACCAGGGTGACGGTGGAGAGCACGCTGCGCGTGACGGTCTGTTCCAGCAACGGGATCCGGACGGATCCGGTGACCTTGACCTTGCCGTCGCCGCCGTAGGCGACCGTGACGCCCTCGTCGGCGGCCTCGGTGAGAGCCGCGTACGAGATGACGGCCGTCCCGGTGGCCCGGGAGGCCGTCGCACTGGTGTAGCCGGCGCCCAGCGTCACCTGCCGCAGCTGGGCCTGGATCTCGCTGATCCGGATGGCCCGCCCGGCCGCGCTGGCGCGGATGTCCTTGACCGTGACGTCGACCCGGTCGAACTCCGACCCGGCGACCTGTGTCAGGAAGGGGAAACCCTTGATCGAGACCTCGGTCGACGCGGATTCGGCGCCGCCGAAAGTGACCCGCTCCTCGGCCTCCGACTCCGCGAAATACACGGCGGCGCGGTCCACGGCGACGAAGACGCCGCCCAGCACCACGGCGATGATCAGCAGAATTCGCAGTGCTCGCATGCCTGTTGTTCCCCCACTCGGACCGGCCGGACCCTGACGCGTGAGCCTACTGCCGCTGCGCGGTACGCCCGGAGTGATCGACGAGCGGAAGGCCCGGCAGGTTCCCCGGAGCCGGGGGACGGGTGGGGGAAGGTCAGGGACGCCCGTGATCTCAGGCGATCACACGGCCGATCAGGTAGACGGCCGGAGCCGCGGCCGTGAGGGGCAGTGCCACCCCCGCCGTCATGTGCACGAAGCGGGACGGGTAGTCGTAGCTCGCGACCCGCAGTCCGATCAGCGCGCAGCCGCCGGCCGCGAATCCGAGGAACGGGGCCTGCATGTCGAGGCTGCCGAAGCCGACGAACCCTCCGGCGGCCAGACCCGCGCCCGTCGACGCCAGCAGCGCCACGACCGCCGAGACCGGCCCGGGCAGCGGCAGGGCCCTCACGAGCGTGGCCACGGCGACCGCGATGCCGCCCACCGTCACCGCGTCCGGGACGGCCGCCAGGTGCCCGGCGGCCAGCACCGCGAGCGCGGCCGATGCGACGGTGGCCGTCAGGCCGTACATCCGTTCGTCGGCTCCGGCACGGCTGCGCAGTTGGAGGACGAGGGTGAGCAGCACCCAGACGCCGAGCGTGCCGAGGATGGCAGCCGGGGCGTTGCCCCGGCCCACCGCGAGCAGCACGGCGTCGGCCGCGACACCGCCGGCGAACGCGAGCGCGATGCCCTGCCTGGCCGGCCACATGCCGTTGAGCCGGAACCACCCGGCGGCCGTCACGGCCTGGAGCAGCACCAGAGGCACGAGCAAGGCGTAGGGCCCGGCCGCCGCACCGAGGGCGAGGAGCAGTCCGAGTCCCGCGGTGATCGCGGCGGGCTGCATCCCCGGCGCGATGATCGGCGAACGCCCCTCGGCGCGGGCTCGCTGGGCGTCGGTGATCCGGCTGTTGCCCAGGGTGGTGGGCGCGCTGTATTCGGGACCGGCGGAGGCAGCCGGCGGCCCCGCCGGGGCCACGACCGGATCCGGGCCCACGGCCGGGACCTCGGGCGGCAGCGGGCGGGCACCCGGGGCACCGCCCTGCCCGGAGGCGGGCACGGCACGGTGCTGCGGCTGGATCGTGGGCTGGTACCGGGTGTCCCAGGTCTGCCCCTGCCACGTCTGGGCCTCCCCCTGGCCACCGGGGACCTGGGACCCGCCCTGCTCCGGGTACACGGCGGGCTCCGGGTACACGGCGGGCGGCTGCTGCTGCCCGTACGACGGCGGCTGCCCGTACGACGGCGGCTGGACCTGCTGGTCCTGCTGACCGAACGCCGGGCCGTACGGCTGCTGCTGCCCGTACGCCGACGGCTGCTGATCCCGTTGCTGCCCGTGCCCGTACGCCGACTGCTCGTCCTGCTGCGGCCCGTACGCCGGGTCGTAGGCCCGCTGCCCGTGTCCCGGGTCGTACGGATACTGCTGATCACTGTTGCTCATGGTCTGCGGTTCATCCTCCTGCGAACGGCGGGAGCACCTCGACCGTGCCGCCCTCGGCAAGCCGTACGGTCTCATGACCACGGGTCCCCACAGGATTCCCGTCGATCAGGAACGAGCATCGGAGCAGTACGCGCGCCAGCTCACCGGGGTGCCGTTCACGCACCCCGTCGAGCGCCTCGGCGAGTGTCTCCGCCGAGTACGGCTCCTCCGCGGTCCCCGCTGCGGCCTTGGCCGCGGCCCAGTAGCGGATCGTCCCCGCTGCCATGGCGGCACCCCTTTCGTCGTACGTCAGCTGTCCATCATGGATCACGCCGTCTCCGCCCAGTCGGCGATACGGGCCAGCAGCCCCTCGTCCGCCGCGTTCTCCGCGTGGCCCATGCCCTGTTCCAGCCAGAGCTCAGCTCCGTCCGGCGCGGCTCCTGCCAGCATCCGCGGGTGGTCGACGGGGAAGTACGGGTCACGGTCGCCGTGCACGATCAGCAGGGGCACGGTGATCAGCGGCACGGCCTCCACCGGCGAGAGCGGCACGGGGTCCCAGTCCTCACGGTGGATCCGGGTGCGGAAGCCGTAGCGGCCGACGAGCCGGCCCGCGGGGCGGGTGACGACCCAGTGGAGGCGGCGCATCGGGGCCGTGCCCCGGTAGTACCAGCGGGCCGGCGCGCTCACGGAGACGACCGCGTCCGCCCAGGCCTCCACCCGCGCTTCCACCTGCCCTCCTGAACGCGCCCCCGCACATTCCGTGCGCCCCTCGTGCGCCTCAATGCGCCGCACAACCCGTTCGGCCCCCGCCGCCCCGGATTTCCCGGCCGGGGGCCTCCCGGCTTCCGGCGCCGCATACAGAGCGGCGTGCCGGAGCACCACGGAACCGCCCATCGAGAAGCCGGCCGTGACGACCCGCCGGTGTCCCAGCGACCGCGCCCAGGCGACCGCGGCCGCCAGGTCCAGCACCTCGCGGTCGCCCACGGTGGAGCGTCCACCGGACCTTCCGTGCCCCCGGAAGGAGAACGTGATCACGGCCGCACGCCGGGCGAACACCCCAGCGGCCCGCAGCAGCGCCGGCCGGTCGGCCGCGCCGGTGAACCCGTGCGCGAGGACCACGGCGGTCTCCCCGGGCGCACCGGCTCCGGCGGTCCCGGCACCCGCCGTACACGGGGTGTACACCGCCTCGATACGGACCCCGTCACCGGTCAGCAACGTGGTGCGACGGGGCACGGGCGTGATCGAGGGAACAGAAGAACTCGGGAAACAGCCCTCGGACACAGAACTCATGTGGGCTATTCTGCTGCGAAGAGGATCCGGGCAAAGCAGCCCCCGGGTCCTTTTGTGCTTTCCGAGCGTTGTTACGGCGACGTTTCCACAAGCTCAGCGGTCCCCGGGCGCGGGGCCGCACAGTGAGAACCGTATGACGGCCGTCGCGGTTGACGGTCGTACGGGAGTACGAAGCAGTGCCGCATACTCCCCCGGGCCCGACCCGGGAGTGCCCCTCTCGCAGGGAACGAGGAGGACCGACGTAATGGGCGAGCTGACCGTGCACGATCGACCGACGACCCGGACAGGTGGGCGGCGATGAGTTCACTGCTGCTTCTGACGAATGCCCTTCAACCGTCGACGGAGGTGCTCCCCGCCCTCGGCCTCCTGCTGCACAGCGTGCGGGTCGCTCCCGCCGAGGGTCCCGCGCTCGTCGACACCCCTGGGGCCGACGTCATTCTCGTCGACGGCCGTCGCGACCTCCCCCAGGTGCGCTCGCTCTGCCAGCTGCTGCGGTCCACCGGCCCCGGCTGTCCGCTGGTCCTCGTCGTCACGGAGGGCGGTCTCGCGGCCGTCACCGCCGACTGGGGCATCGACGACGTCCTGCTGGACACCGCCGGCCCCGCCGAGGTCGAGGCCCGGCTGCGGCTGGCCACCGGCCGCCAGCAGATCAGCGCCGACGACTCCCCCATGGAGATCCGCAACGGCGACCTGTCGGTCGACGAGGCGACGTACAGCGCCAAGCTCAAGGGCCGGGTCCTCGACCTGACCTTCAAGGAATTCGAACTGCTCAAGTACCTCGCGCAGCACCCGGGCCGGGTCTTCACCCGCGCCCAGCTGCTCCAGGAGGTCTGGGGCTACGACTACTTCGGCGGCACCCGCACGGTCGACGTCCACGTACGGCGGCTGCGGGCCAAGCTCGGCCCCGAGCACGAGTCGCTGATCGGCACCGTGCGCAACGTCGGTTACCGCTTCGTCACCCCCGAGAAGACGGACCGGGCGTCGGAGGAGGCCAAGGCCAAGGCGGTGTCGAAGCCCGCGGGTGACGCGCTCACCCGTTCGGAGCAGTCCACGGATTCCGGGACCACGGAAGAAGCCCCGGTCCGGCCTGCCGAACGGTAGGTCGATCCGCGTAGACTGCCGCGCGTGGCCAAGGTGACGCGGGACGATGTGGCGAGACTGGCGGGGACCTCGACAGCGGTCGTCAGCTACGTCATCAACAACGGACCCAGGCCGGTCGCCCCGGCCACGCGCGAACGGGTGCTCGCCGCCATCAAGGAGCTGGGCTACCGGCCCGACCGGGTCGCCCAGGCCATGGCCTCGCGGCGCACCGACCTCATAGGAATGATCGTTCCGGACGCCCGGCAGCCGTTCTTCGCCGAGATGGCGCACGCGGTCGAACAGGCCGCGGCCGAGCGCGGAAAAATGGTGCTCGTCGGCAACTCCGACTACCGCGACGAGCGCGAGGTCCACTACCTGCGGGCCTTCCTCGGCATGCGGGTCTCCGGGCTGATCCTGGTCAGCCAGGGCCCGAGTGAACGCGCGGCGGCGGAGATAGAGGCGTGGGACGCCCGCGTCGTCCTGCTGCACGAACGCCCCGAGGCCATCGACGACGTCGCCGTCGTCACCGACGACGTCGGTGGCGCCCAGCTCGCCACCCGCCACCTCCTGGAGCACGGCAACGCCTACGTGGCGTGTCTCGGCGGCACGGAGTCGACCCCGGTGGTCGGTGACCCGGTCGCGGACCACATCGAGGGCTGGCGCCGGGCGATGCAGGAGGCCGGGCTGCCGACGGAGGACCGCCTCTTCCACGCCCCGTACAACCGCTACGACGCCTACCAGGTGGCCCTGAAGCTGCTCTCCGGCCCCGACAGGCCCCCGGCGATCTTCTGCTCGACCGACGACCAGGCCATCGGGGTGCTCCGGGCCGCGCGCGAGCTGCGGATCGACGTACCGGGTGAGCTGGCGGTCGCGGGTTTCGACGACGTCAAGGAGGCGGGACTGACCGATCCTCCCCTCACGACGGTCTTCTCGGACCGCCCCGCGATGGCCCGGGCAGCCGTGGACCTGGTGCTCGACGACTCACTGCGGGTCTCGGGCTCGCGGCGCGAACGGCTGAAGCAGTTCCCGTCCGCGCTGGTGGTACGGCGGTCGTGCGGCTGCGGCGAACCGACGGTGACCGCGCCCTAGCGGGGCGCTCCCTTGTTTCGGGCATACGAGGTTCTGCCGGGCTTCTCAGGACGCACTCAGGCTGCTCTCATGTTCACCGGCCACTCTCGTGGACATGACCGACAGCCACCGCCCGAGCGGCGAGTCCCCGATGACCCCCTCGCACGACAACGGTTCGTACGACGACGGCGCCTACGGCACGGGGCCGTACGACAGCGCTTCGCACGGCACCGGTCCGTACAGCGGTGGCGAGCGGGCCTACCCGCCGCCGCCGGCCTACGGGCCCGAGCGGGGGACCGCCGGGACGCCCGCCGCCGCATACGCCTGGCCGGCCCCGGCGCCCCAGCCTCTTCCGGCCGCCGACGCCCCGAGGTCCGAGCGCCGGGTCAAGCGGCCGCTCGCCCTGCTCGCCGCCGTGGCGATCGCCGCCGCGGCGGTCGGCGGCGGCACCGCCACCCTCATCGGCGAACTCGCGGGCGGCGGCCCCAGCGACTCCGTCACCAGCGGTGTCGTCAGCGGCACCACCGTCTCGCAGAGCAGCGCCGGCACGGTGTCCGGTGTGGCGGCGGCCGTGTCGCCGGCCATCGTCGAGATCAGCGCGACGTCCTCGTCGGGCGAGGCCACCGGTTCCGGTGTCGTCATCACGGCGGACGGGGAGATCGTCACCAACAACCACGTCATCTCCGGCGCCTCCAAGATCGAGGTGGCCCTCAGCACGGGCAAGACGTACACGGCCGACGTCGTCGGCACGGACCCCGGCAAGGACCTGGCGCTCATCGAGCTCCAGGGCGCGAGCGGACTGAAGACGGCCTCGCTCGGCGACTCCTCCTCGGTGGAGGTCGGCGACCAGGTCGTGGCGATCGGCTCCCCCGAGGGCCTGACCGGCACGGTGACCAGCGGCATCGTCTCGGCACTGGACCGCGACGTGACGGTCGCCAAGGACGAGGACCAGGGCCAGGGCCAGGGCCAGCAACAGGGCGGTCAGAACTGGCCGTTCGAGTTCGGCGGACAGCAGTTCAACGGTGACACCGGCTCGTCCAGGACGACGTACAAGGCCATCCAGACCGACGCCTCACTCAACCCCGGCAACTCCGGCGGCGCGCTGATCAACATGAACGGTGAGATCATCGGCATCAACTCCGCGATGTACTCCCCCAGTTCGTCCAGCACCTCGGGCAGCTCGGCGGCGGGCAGCGTGGGCCTCGGCTTCGCCATCCCGGTCAACACCCTCAAGGCCGACCTGGACGCCCTGCGCGCCGGCGACGGTTCCTGACGGGGACGTCCCCCTGCACCCCGGCACCCGTCCCGTGGCCGCCGGCCCCGCTCCCGCCGGCCCGGTATCCGCAGCGGTGCCGGTCCGTGGGCGACGTGCCGCACGACGCCGTGCGGTGGCCGTGCGAGGCTGAGAGCCCGGCAGACAGCACCGGCACGAAGGAAGAGGACGAAGAAGCGATGAGCCCCGCCGAAGACGATCCGCAGCGCGTCCTGATCGTCGACGACGAGCCCGCCGTGCGCGAGGCACTGCAGCGCAGCCTCGCGTTCGAGGGCTACGGCACGGAGGTGGCCGTGGACGGCTACGACGCCCTGGCCAAGGCCGAGTCGTACGCCCCCGACCTGATCGTCCTGGACATCCAGATGCCCCGCATGGACGGCCTCACCGCCGCCCGGCGCATCCGGTCCACCGGGTCGACCACACCCATCCTGATGCTCACCGCCCGCGACACCGTCGGTGACCGGGTCACCGGCCTGGACGCCGGGGCCGACGACTACCTCGTCAAGCCCTTCGAACTGGACGAGCTCTTCGCCCGCATCCGCGCCCTGTTGCGCCGCAGCTCGTACGCCGTCGCCGCGGGCGGCCCCCTCCCCGACGACGACGTGCTGTCCTTCGCGGACCTCCGCATGGACCTGAACACCCGCGAGGTGACCCGGGGCACCCGCCGGGTCGAGCTCACCCGCACCGAGTTCACCCTCCTGGAGATGTTCCTGGCCCATCCCCGGCAGGTGCTGACCCGGGAACAGATCCTCAAGGCGGTCTGGGGCTTCGACTTCGAGCCGAGCTCCAACTCCCTGGACGTGTACGTGATGTACCTGCGCCGCAAGACGGAGGCGGGCGGCGAGCCACGCCTCGTCCACACGGTGCGGGGGGTCGGGTACGCCCTGCGCTCCGGCGACGGTGACGGATGAGCGGCCTGCCCCGCCGGCTCCGCGCCCTGCCCCTCCGCTCACGGCTGGCCCTGCTGGTCGCGGCGGCGGTGGCGGTCGCGGTCGCCGCGGTGGCCACCGCCTGCTGGTTCGTGACGCGGGAGCAGCTGGAGCACCAGCTGGACCAGTCGCTCCGCAACTCGACCGCGATCGACGAGACGTACGTCCAGGACCTGCTCAACGCCTGCGCGGGCGCCGCGGCCCGCCAGCGCCCCGCACCCGGCTCGTACAGCGTGCAGATCGTCGCCACCACCGGTGAGCCCTGTGCCGCACCGCCGCGACGCGCACCGTTCCCGACGACGGACGAGGACCTCTCCGTCGCGGGTGGGGGCCGGGACAACGTGCTGCACACCGTCACGGACACCGATGGCGCCGGACTGCGCGTCTACACCTACCAGATCAGGCTGGACCGTCCCGGTCCCGGCGCGGTCACCACCCTCGCCGTGTCCGTCGCGCGCCCGATGAGCGATGTCACCGACCCGCTCTCCACGCTCGCCTGGGTCCTGTTCATGGTGGCCGGCATCGGTGTCGTCGGCGCGGGCGCCGCCGGTCTGTGGGTCGCCCGCACCGGTCTGCGACCCGTCGACGACCTCGCCCACGCCGTGGAGCACGTCGCCGAGACCGAGGATCTGACCATCCGGATCCCCGCGGAGGGTGAGGACGAGATCGCCCGGCTCTCCCGCTCCTTCAACTCCATGACCAGCTCCCTGGCCACCTCCCGCGACCGCCAGTCGCAACTCATCGCGGACGCCGGACACGAGCTGCGCACCCCGCTCACCTCGCTCCGTACGAACATCGAACTGCTCGCCCGCAGCGACGACACGGGCCGTGCCATCCCGCCCGACGACCGCAAGGCCCTCATGTCGTCGGTCAAGGCCCAGATGACCGAGCTGGCCGCCCTCATCGGAGACCTCCAGGAGCTCTCCCGCCCCGACGCCGCCCAGCCCGGCCCCCTCCAGGTGGTCGCGCTGCACGAGATCACCCGTAACGCCCTGCGGCGCGCCCGGCTGCGCGGCCCGGATCTGACCATCACCGCCGAACTGGCCCCCTGGTACGTACGCGCCGAACCGGCGGCCCTGGAACGGGCGGTCGTCAACGTCCTGGACAACGCGGTGAAGTTCAGCCCGGCGCGCGGGACGGTCGAGGTCGTCCTGCACCGCGGCGAGCTGACCGTACGCGACCACGGCCCCGGCATTCCCGCCGAGGAGCTCCCGCACGTCTTCGACCGCTTCTGGCGTTCCCCCTCGGCCCGCCAGCTCCCCGGCTCCGGGCTCGGCCTGTCCATCGTGGCCCGCACGGTGCAGCACGCCGGCGGCGAGGTCGCCCTGAGCCCGGCGGAGGGCGGAGCCGGCACGGTGGCGTCGATCCGGCTCCCGGGGGCACCGACACCGCCGCCGGAGAGGTGAGCCGGGGGCCCGCAGCCGTCGGAGGGGCCCGCTATCCCGCACCACGCGGTGACAGCCTCCGCGTGATCCGGTCGAACAGCTCCGTCAGCGGCTCGCCGACGTCCCGGCCGAACTCGGTCAGCCCGTAGGTGACCTGCGGCGGCGTCGTCGGCTCGACCTTCCGCCAGATCAGGCCGTCCTCGACCAGCGCGCGCAAGGTCTGGGAGAGCATCTTCTCGCTGATGCCCTGGATGCTCTCGCGCAGCTCGTAGAACCGGAGGTTGTTGCTCCGCAAGGAGATCAGTACCCAGACACCCCACCTGCTGGTCACGTGGTCGACCATCTCGCGCGCGGGACAGTCGGTGTGAAACACGTCATACCGCTCCCCCGCCTCGACCTGCTTGCGCTGCACGCCTTCCCTCATGTCATGAACTTACCTTGAGGTACGTCCTTACCAAAAGTAAGCCCCTCTCCTAGCGTGCAGGCCACTGAGGACTTCCGACCAGGAGCTGAAGATGATCGTGGTAACCGGGGCCACCGGCAATATCGGCCGGCCGCTGACGCAGACCCTCGCCGAGGCGGGCCGGCCGGTGATCGCCGTGTCACGGCACGCGGCAGCGGTGCCTGACGGCGTCCGCCACGTGGCGGCCGACCTGTCCGAACCGGGCAGCCTCAAGCCCGCGCTGGCCGGTGCGAAGGCGCTTTTCCTGCTGCTGTCCGGCGACCTGCACGCCACGGGCGCGAGCCCTGTCGACATCATCGGCGAAGCCGTGGCCGGCGGGGTCCGCCGGATCGTCCTGCTCTCCACGCTGGGCGTGGCGACCAGGCCTTTCGGCCCCACGCGGATCGCGATGCGCGCACTGGAGGACACGCTGCGGGATTCCGGCCTGGAGTGGACCGTCCTGCGGCCGGGTGGCTTCGGCTCCAACGCCCTGTGGTGGGCCGAGTCCGTCCGCACACGACGGGTCGTCGCCGCGCCCTTCGGCGACACCGGGGTGCCCATCATTGACCCGGCGGACATCGCCGCGGTGGCAGCGGCCTGCCTGCTGGACGACCGGCACACCGGCGGCGTGTACGAACTGACCGGCCCAAAGGTGATCACTCCGCGCCAGCAGACGGAGGCCATCGCCGCCGCGCTGGGCTCGCCGGTGAGGTTTCACGAGCTCACCCGCGACGAGGCCAAGGCCGCCATGACCCGGAGCATGCCGGCGGAGCTCGCCGACGACACCCTGGACATACTCGGCTCCCCGCACCCGTCCGAGCTCCGCGTCAGCCCGGACGTCCAGCAGGTCCTCGGCCGCGCCCCGCGCCCCTTCGCCGACTGGGCCGCCCGCAATGCCGCCGCGTTCCGCTGAGACCGTCCGGCACTTCCGGAACCGCCCCTCGTGCTCGGCGCTCCCCTGCTGAGGCCCGAGGAACTCACCGTGCGGCCGGCCCCGGTCGGCCGCACGGGCCCGGACACCCTCCGCACGAGTCCTGGCCACCGCACGGTTCAGGCCAGGTCGTCGAACTCGCCTTCCTCGGCCCCACCGGGGAAGGCCCGGAGCCTGACGCGAGACGTACGCACGATCACGTCGGGCCGCCCACGCGGCGTGGTGACCTCTCAGCCGGCCGGGTTGTGCCGGATCAGCGACTCCACCAGCCCCGAACGGGTCGCGGGGTAGTCCAACGGAACGATCCCGAGCCCGGTCCAGCCCGCCGCCTCCGCCCCGTCGAGGAACGCGTGCACCTGCGGATTGAGCCGGTCGGAGTTCCAGCGCGGCGGCAGCAGGGCGGCGGTGCTCACGTAGTTCATGAACAGCTTGCCGGGCTGCTGTGCCGCCTTACGGAACTGGGCTTCGATCTTGGGGTACTTGGCGAACGGCTCCGCCATGTAGTCGTCCTGGATGTCGAAGAGCGCGGAGTCGGCGTACCGCACGCCGGGGAGACCGCCGTTGTCGGCGAGCAGCACGACCTTGCCGCGTGCCCCGCCCAGGTCCGGAAGTGTGGAGTCGAGGCGGAGGAGCGACCGCCAGCCCTTTCCGTCGAGGTAGAGGTCGAAGATCCGCCGGAACGCGGCGTCGCTCTCCTCGGAGTACTCCTGCTTGACGCGCATCAGCACCGTCTCGGACGGACGGGCGGCCAGGAAGTCCCGGCAGGCGGTCAGGACGTCGTCGAAGTTCAGGTGCTGGTACGACGCTCCGTGGTGGATCGCGAAGGCGTCGCCGCTGACCCGGCAGCGGACGTCGAGGAAGCGGATGCCGCTGTCGAGCTGCTGGGCGAGCGTCGTGTTCTGGCACGCCGTCCAGAGGCCGCCGTGACGCGCACCCGAGTTGTGCGTCCCCGGGATCGTGAGGCGTCGCAGCGGGGTGGAGTCGGCCAGGGCACCCATCCAGTCCTGGGTGCCGCGTACCGCGCGCGACGCGGCGCGCGCCGTGCCCGGTACGGCGCTCAGCAGAGCACCCGCGGTGAGACCCGCCGCTCCTGTCAGGAAGCGCCGACGGTCGATGCCGCGGCTGCCGTGTTCACTTCTCTCCGTCGCGCCCAGGGTCACCATGAACGGGATTATGGCGCGTACAGAACAAGCAGGGGAATGGGGCGTCGTGCGGGCACGCCCTTCACGGGAGACGGCCTACGCGGCCTTCGCCCCGCCTTGTTCCGCCTTGCGCAGGCGTGCGGTCATCCGGGAGCCGGACTCGCGGCGGGCGGCCCGGCGCAGGAGGGGGACCGCGAGGAGGAAGCCGAGCACCGCCCAGGCGGTCAGCACCAGGGCGACCACGGGAAGCTCCCAGGAGCCGGCCGGCTCAGCGGCCCGCGCGGAGTCCGGGAGCAGCGAGGAGCGCAGTCCCTGTGCCATCCACTTCAGCGGGAAGACGGAGGCCACCTGCTGCACCGGGGCGGGCAGCACGGTGATGGGGAACACCGCTCCGGAGGTGACGAGCAGCCCCATCGTGGGCAGCATGATCAACGCCAGCGCCTCGCGCGGGTTGGGCAGCACGGCACCGATGGCCGCCCCCAGCGGCACGACGGCGAGCAGCCCGAGGGCGGTGACCCACGCCAGCGTCAGCCAGTCACCCGGCCCGCGCGGCAGCGGTCCGTCCGCCACCAGCGCGGTCGCCGCCAGGAGCAGGGCCAGCGAGCCGACCGCCGTGACGACCACCAGCAGGCACTTGGCGATGAGGTAGGCAGGGATCCCGCCGGGCGTGGCGCGCAGTCGCAGCAGGGCCCCCTCCTCCCGCTCGGTCACGAGTATCTGCGGAAGAGTGATCAGCCCGACCTGGAACAGCAGGTAGGCGGCGAAACCCGCGATCACCAGATGGGACATCGGCGTCCGGGTGCCGGGCACGTCGTCGTTGATGTAGACGGCGACCAGCAACGCGACGACGACGTTGGTCAGATGCCCCGACAGCTCCTTGGGGTTGCGGAGCAGGTGCCGCAGCTCGATGCCGCCGCGGAGGAACCCGGCCCGCCAGTAGGCACGGGCGGGGCGGGACCTCTTCGTCCCGCCCGGTGCGCCGCTCACGTCCGCCACGGCCGCCTCGTCCGTCTTCCCGGTCACGCTCGTCCCCTTCATACGGTCTGCGCCTCCCCTTCCACGGCCTCGACCGCGTCGACGTCCTCCCGGTGCACCATGTGCAGATAGGTGTCCTCCAGCGTCGGCCGGCGGACCTCCAGGCCGGCGATCGGGCCGTCCGCTTCCTGGTGGAGTTCCCAGACCAGCCGTGAAGGGTCCTCGGTGCGTTCCCGGTGAGCCGTCCCGTCGTCGGCCGTCCAGCGGACCTCGGCCTGCGCGGCGGCCCGCCGGGCCAGGTCCGACGGGGTACCGCAGGCCCGGATGCGGCCACCGACCAGCATGGCGATCCGGTCGGCGAGCCGCTCGGCCTCCACCAGGTCGTGCGTGGTGAGCAGGACGGTGACGCCTTCGTCGCGGGCCAGCCGTTCGACCAGGAGATGGAACTCGTGCCGCGCCTCCGGGTCGAAACCGGTCGTCGGCTCGTCCAGGAAGAGGAGTTCGGGGCGGCCGACGATGCCGAGCGCGACGTCCAGCCGCCGGCGCTGGCCGCCTGACAGCCGGTCCACCTGCTGGCCGGCCTGGCCGGTGAGGCCGACCAGGCCGAGCAGTCCGGCCGGGTCACGCGGGTGGGGGTAGTACGTCGCGAAGTGCGTCAGCAGTTCGGCCACCCGCCACCGGCGGTGGTCCCGCCAGGACTGCAGGACCAGTCCGATCCGGGCACGCCAGGCGTCGTCGCCCCGCTCCGGGTCCGCGCCGAGGACGCTGACCTCGCCGTCGGAACGCCGCCGGAAGCCCTCCAGGATCTCGACGGTGGTGGTCTTCCCCGCACCGTTGGGACCGAGCAGCGCGAAGACCTCACCGCGGTGGATGTCCAGGTCGATGCCGTGGAGCACGTCGACGCCGCCGTACGACATGCGCACATCGCGTGCCCGGATGACGGACCGGGTGGCCGTGGTGGGCGGTGCGGGTCGTACGGGTGTGCTCTTGGCCGTCGTCATCGTCCCGCCTCCGCGTGCTGCTGCCGTGGTTCCGCCCCTGGACCGCCGCCCTCCGCCTGGCCGGCCTGCGCCGCCGTGGCGCCGTCGACGATGGCCCGGAGCGCCGCCACATGCCCGTCGAAGGCGGCGCGCCCGCGGTCCGTCAGCCGTACCTTCGTGCGCCGCCTGCGGCCGCCGCCCTCCTTGTGGATCTCCAGGTACCCCGCCTCCTCCAGCGTGTGCAGCTGCTTGGAGAGCGCGGAGTCACTGAGCGAGAGGCTGTCGCGGACGAACGCGAACTCCGCCCATTCGGTGGCGGCGAGCAGCGCGACCACCGACAGCCGGGTAGCGGGATGGATCAGCTCGTCGAAGCCGGCGGGGATGCTCATCGGCCCGCCCGTCCGCCGACACGCACCGAGTCGGCCACCCAGCGGCGTGCCGGACCGACGAACAGCAGGAACGCGGCTGTCGAAGCCGTGGCCTGGACCAGCCCGGCGGCCATCGGCTCCAGTCCGCCGGCCAGGTGCCCGGACAGCAGACTCGTCCCGCCGGTCACCACCGCCCCCGCGGCGAACGTGGCCGACATCCGCCGGTTGCAGCGGGAGTGGTGCAGCCGCATCCGGCTCCTGCGGCCGTAGATCACGGCCACCGCGCCCAGCAGCGCCACGTACACGGCGAGGGACAGCAGGACACCCCACAAAGGCGGGTCCAGACCCTGGCCGGCCAGGAAGACCCACATGATCGCGGCCGTGGCGTACGCCGCACCGGCACCGCCGGACGCGCTCCGCTCGATCTCGTCGCACACCCGCTCCTGCGGCACCCGGATGCGCTGGAGGTCGTTCCATGCCTGTTCGGCATCCACCGGTGTGCTCACGGCCGTCGCCTCCCCTGACGTTCCGAGACGGTCGGGGCACGTCACCCCGCTCGGCTTTCCTACTGGGAAAGTTACCTTTGACTTTCCTGAGAGGCAAGCTTTCCCGACAGGCAAGTCGAAGACCTGCCCGTCGGCTGCCGCAGCGGTGCGCCCCCGCCCCGGACGCACGACGGCCCCGAACCCTTGGGGGCCCGGGGCCGTGGAGAGACGCGTGCCGATGCCGTCGGACGGCGGGCGGTGACGGCTGCGCCGTGCGCCCCCGGCCGGCTACTGCACGATCGTGATCCGGTCCGTGGCCGGCGGGGCCAGCGGGGCGGAAGCCGTGGAGTGCGCCGCCAGGTAGGCGTTGAACAGATCCAGGTCGGACGGGCCGACCAGCTTGTTCGTGCCCTGGCCGAGGGCCGCGAAGCCGTCGCCGCCACCCGCGAGGAATTCGTTCATCGCGACGCGGTACGTCTTCGCCGGGTCGATCGCCTCACCGTTCAGCAGGATCGAGGAGGCGACCACCCGGTCGGCGCCCGCCTTCGTCATGTCCAGCGTGTAGGTGAGGCCCTTCGAGACCTGAAGGATCTTCGGAGACGCCGCGTTGGAGCCGCTGACCTGCTGCTGGAGCGCGGTGACCAGCTGAGCGCCGGTCAGGTCGACGACGTTCGTCATGTTGGTGAACGGCTGGACGGTGAACGCCTCGCCGTACGTCACGACCCCGTCGCCCTCACTGCCGGACGCCTTGAACACCAGGTCGGAACGGATACCGCCCGGGTTCATGAACGCGACGACCGCACCGCCCTTGTCCGCGGGGGCCAGGCCCTCCAGCTGGGCGTCGGCGATCAGGTTGCCGAGCGGCTTCTCGGGGGCCGTGGAGCCACGGCCGTCGATGTCGGCCGAGATGAAGCCCTGCGGGCGGCCCGCGATCGGGGCGGCGAGCGCGTTCCAGCGGGTGATCAGCGCGGTCATGTCGGCGGCCTTGGCCTGGTCGCGGCTGACGACGTGGTTGGCCGACTCCACCGACGTACGCACGATGTCCTTGGTGCGGCGGTCGTAGGTGAGGGTCGTGTCCGTGTAGACCTTCCCGAACGACGAGGCCGAGGTCACCATGCGCGGCTTGCCCGCAGGGTCCGGGACCGTGCACACGTACGCCTGGTGGGTGTGGCCCGTGACCAGCGCGTCGACCTTCGGCGTGATGCCCTTGGCGATGTCGACGATCGGCCCGGAGATGCCGTCACCGGCACCCGGACTGTCGCAGTCGTAGTTGTACGACGAGGAGGCCGGGGCCCCGCCCTCGTGGATCAGGGCCACGACGGACTTGACGCCCTGCCGGTCGAGTTCCTCGGCGTACTTGTTGACCGTCTCGATCTCGTCGTGGAACTTCAGCCCCTTGACGCCGTTGGCCGTGACGATGTCCGGCGTGCCCTCCAGGGTCACCCCGATGAAGCCGATCCTGACGCCGTTCTTCTTCCAGACCGTGTACGGCTCGAGGACCGGCTTGCCGGTCTTCTCGTTCGTCACGTTGGCCGCGAGGTAGGGGAAGTCCGCGCCCTTGAACTTCTTGCCCTTCTCGTAGCAGCCCTCGACCGGGTGGCAGCCGCCGTTCTGGAGACGGGCGAGCTCGGTGGCTCCCTCGTCGAACTCGTGGTTGCCCACGGCCGTCACGTCGAGATCGAGCCCGTTGAGCGCCTCGATGGTGGGCTCGTCGTGGAAGAGCCCCGACAGCAGCGGGCTCGCGCCCACCATGTCGCCGCCGGCCGCGGTGACGGAGTACGGGTTCCCCTTGCGCGCGGTGCGCAGCGACGTGGCGAGGTACTCGACTCCCCCGGCCGGGACGGACTTCACCGTGCCGTCGGCCTGCGTCTCACCGACCGTCCCGGCGGAACCGGCGGGCGGCTCCAGGTTGCCGTGCAGGTCGTTGAAGGAGAGCAGCTGCACGTCGACGGTGCGGGACGGGTGACCGTGACCATGACCGTTCCCCCGGTCGTGGGCACCGGCCGGCATCGCGGCGACGAGCGCGCCGGCGGTGACCAGACCTGCCGCGGCGGCGAGCATCCGCCGGGGCGCACGGTTCTTGTGTGGAGTCGCTGACATCGGTCCCCTTCGAGTCTCTGGATCCTGCGTGCCGCAGCCTAGGGTCAACGCGCGTAGCGCGACAGATATCCGGGGTTACGAAGTGGTTGCCTCGCACTCGGAAAGGCGTCGATCACCCGTAAGGCGCACATATGCGCACAGAAACGTCACCACAGGCATACGTACCGGAAGCCTGTGCCCCCTGGACCACGGACTCACGACCGAGGCGGCGGTGCCGGCTCAGGACCGGGTCGAACTGCCCTCAGGCTTCTACGCTCAGCACGCCGTCCACCACGGCTGGTCCCGTGACCGCCTCACCACGCACATCCGCAGCGGACTCCGTCTGGCCCAAGGCGCGGCCGCCGACAACTTCGACGTCACCATCCCGGAGCAGTCCGAAGCCGCGACGCAGATCTTCAAGGATCCGTACCGCCTGGAGTTCACCCAGCTGTCGGACACCGCCGCCGGGCGTGAACTCGAGGACGCGCTCACGGGCAGGATCATCCGGTTCCTCACCGAGCCCGGCTTCGGGTCCGCCTTCGCCGGCCGGCAGTACCCGATCACCGTGGGAGACACGGAGTTCCGTATCGACCTGCCCTTCCGCCACTTCAGGCTGCACCGCTTCGTGGGGGTCGAGCCACCGAGGCCCAGCCCTCCCACCTCGGGCAGCCCGGCTTCTACGTCACCGCCGTGGACCGCCTCCTCCGCGACCCGGATCGGGACGACCGGACACTCGGCATCCTCATCGCGGAGAGCCAGGACGAGACGACCGTCGAATTCGCCCTGCAGTCGCAGAACCAGCCTCTCGCGGTCAGCGCGTACGCGGCCCTTCCCTCACGCGTACGGGAGCTGATGCCCACCTCCGAGGACCTCTCCCGTATCGCCCGTGAAGTCCTGCACCGCGAGGGCTGACAGGACGGACGTGCGTCCGAAAGCACTGCGCACCGGCTCGTTGCGCACTCGCCGCCCACGCCGCCCCACCCCCGCCCCGTACGCTCGTACCCATGACGACTGACGCACCCCTCCCCTCCCCCGGGCGCGAGATCGAGACCCTCGACGCGCTCACCCCCGAGCAGGCCGACGCCGTCCTCGCCCTCCTCGTGGAGGCCACCGGGACCGATGGCCGAGAGGCCGTCTCCGAGCAGGGGCGGCTGCAGCTGAGGGGCGGGCACCGTGAGGGCGTCCGGCATTTCCTGCTCACCGTCAACGGCGAACTGGCCGGATACGCACAGCTGGAGGACACCGACCCCGTCGAGGCCCCGGCCGCCGAGCTGGTCGTGGCGCCCGCCCACCGGGGCCGCGGGCACGGCCGGGCCCTCGGTGCCGCACTCCTCGCGGCGACCGGGAAGCGGCTGCGGGTCTGGGCGCACGGCGGCAAGGCGGCCGCCCGGCACCTCGCGCAGGTGCTCGGCCTCTCCCTCTTCCGGGAACTGCGTCAGCTCCGCCGCCCCCTGACCGACCTCGACATCGCCGAGCCGGCCCTCCCCCCGGGTGTCACCGTCCGCACCTTCGTACCGGGCCAGGACGACACGGCCTGGCTCACCGTCAACAGCGCCGCGTTCGCCCACCACCCCGAGCAGGGCTCCCTCACCCAACGGGACCTGGACGACCGCAAGGCCGAACCCTGGTTCGACCCGAAGGGCTTCTTCCTGGCCGAGCGGGACGGCGAGATCATCGGCTTCCACTGGACGAAGGTGCACGCCGAGGACGGACTCGGCGAGGTCTACGTCGTCGGCATCCGGCCCGATGCCCAAGGTGGCGGCCTCGGCAAGGCGCTCACCGCGATCGGACTGCGGCACCTGGCCTCCCAGGGCCTGCCCACGGCGATGCTCTACGTGGACGCCGACAACCCGGCGGCCCTGTCGGTGTACGAGCGGATGGGCTTCGCGACGCACGAGCTCGACCTGATGTACCGCACGGAGTCCTGAGCACTCCCCACCCGACCCGGGGCGGTGTCACTTGACGCCGCCCCTTCCTTTCGACACCCTTTCACTACTCAATTAGTGAAAGGGTGGTGCACATGGCAGAGTCCGCAGCGGTCGAGTTCCGCATCGACCGGCGCAGCGGCGTCGCCACCTACCTCCAGATCGTGCAGCAGACCAAGCAGGCGCTCCGCCTGGGTGTGCTGGAGCCGGGCGACCGGCTGCCCACGGCCCGTGAGGTCGTCGAGGCCACGGCGATCAATCCGAACACCGTGCTCAAGGCCTACCGCGAGCTGGAACGCGAAGGCCTCGTCGAGGCCCGTCGCGGCCTCGGCACCTTCGTCCGCCGGACCCTCGGCAGCGCGGCGGTGACGACCGACCCGCCCCTGCGCGCCGAACTGTCCGAGTGGACCCGCAGGGCACGCGCCGCCGGACTCGACAGGGACGACGTGCACGCGCTCTTCACCGACGTACTGGACAGCACATACAAGGGGGACCAGCACTGATGACAGGCGCCGCGATCGAGGCGAACGGCCTCGGCATGACCTACGGACGTAAGCGCGGGTGGGCGCTGCGCGACTGCTCGTTCCGGCTGCCCGCCGGACGGATCTGCGCACTCGTCGGACCCAACGGAGCCGGGAAGTCGACGCTCCTCTCCCTGGCGGCCGGCTTGCTGCGGCCCGCCGAGGGCTCGGTACGGGTGCTCGGCTCCACGCCCGCCGAGGCCCGGCCCCGTATCGCGTACGTCTCCCAGGACAAGCCGCTGTACCCCCAGCTCACCGTGGCGGACACCCTGTGGGCGGGGGCCGAGCTCAATCCCGCCACCTGGGACCGTGAGGCCGCCGCCCGGGTCGCCGGAGCACTCCCGCAGGACGCGAGGGCCCGGGCGCTCTCCGGCGGACAGCGCACCCGCCTCGCCCTCGCGCTCGCGCTGGGCAAACGGCCCGAACTGATGCTGCTGGACGAGCCGATGGCCGACCTCGACCCGCTCGCCCGCCACGAGCTGATGGGCCTCCTGATGGTCGAGGCCGCGGAGCACGGCACCACCATCGTGATGTCCTCGCACATCCTCACCGAGCTGGAAGGCTCCTGCGACTACCTCCTGTTCGTCGACGGCGGCCGGGTGCGGCTCGGCGGTGAGAGCGACGACATCGTCGCGGCGCACTCCCTGGTCACCGGTCAGGCCCGTGACCTCGCCCCGCACACCGTCGTCGAGTCCCGCACGACGGGGCGTCAGCTCACCGCGCTCGTACGGAGGGAAGGCCCGTTGGACGACACCGCCTGGGACGTCACGGAACCCTCCCTGGAGGAGCTGCTGCTGGCCCACCTCCGCTCCCCCGAGGCCCCGCCGCTGCTCACCCCGAGCGCGCACGCCCACCAGGAGGTGGCCGCGATATGAGCACCCTCACCACGCTGCGCGGGCCCGCCCGCGTCGTCGTGCGCCAGCACCGCAGCACCCTGCGCGTCGCGGGGCTCCTCGCCCTGGCGGGAGCCGTCGCCGTCATCGGCTTCACGCTGTGGGCGTCCCACGTCATCGACAGCTTCGAGGCCGGTTCCTGCGAGGCCTCGGGCCTCTCGGGCCCCGCGTGCGACCAGCGGATCGTGGACTTCAGCGGGTCGATGTCCTTGTTCCAGCGCGAGCTCACGTGGGCCGGGCTGGTGCTGACGGTTCTGCCTGGGCTCGTGAGCGCGTTCGTCGCCGGTCCCCTGATCGCCCGGGAGCTGGAGAGCGGCACCTACAGAGTGGCCTGGACCCAGTCCGTCACGCCCACCCGCTGGCTGGTGGCCAAGCTCTCCGTGCCCACCGTGTTCCTCGTCGCCGGCGTGACCGTGCTGTCCACCGTCCTCGCCTGGGCACAGACACGGACGGCCACCGACTACACGGTCGACTGGTTCGACGCCCCGGTCTTCGGCGCGACCGCCCCCGTGGTCATCGGCTACACCCTGCTCGGCATCGCCGTCGGCGCGCTCACGGGCCTGCTGGTGCACCGCACCGTGGCCGCGACGGCGGTGGCCGTCGTCGTCACCGGTGCGGTGATGGCCGCGCTCGTGTCCCTGCGAAGCAGCCTCTGGCCCCTGCGGACCACGAGCGGCACGACCGACGGACGCCTGGACGTCCCCATCGAATCCTGGGTGCTCGACGTCGGCCGCGTCACCGCGAGCGGCGACCGGCTGCCCACGGACGTGTGCTGGCGGGGCGCGAACGAGGCGCAGGAAGCCCGCTGCATGGCCGACCGCGACATCACCGGCTGGTTCGTCGACCACCACCCGCCCTCCCATCTCTGGCCCCTCCAGCTCGTCGAGACCGGCATCCTGCTCGTCCTCGCCACCCTGGCCCTCGCCCTCGCCTTCCGCGTCCTGCGCCGCCGCACCGCCTGAGAGCCGCCCCCCCTGTCCGGGCCCCGGGGGAGTCCGGACAGGGGGGGTCACCTACGGTGAGGACGAGGAGCAGGGGGACACCCCCCGCACCCACACCGCTTCCTGTACGTCATGTCGCCGTTACCGGCCATTCAGACAGGCTTGCGACCCTCACGGGATGCAGCCAGCTGTGCCCGCCCCCCGCAACGGGAACGGCCCCGGACCAGGGACCGTTTCCGCTTCTTCCGCGATCTTTATGGGCTCCGACGCGCCTGAGGAGCCGAACGCGCGGAAGAATAGGTCCATGAGCCAGCAGCCCAGCTCCGACGTCCCGCTCCAGCCCGCGCAGCCGTCGGTCGGCTCCCTCGCCGCCCACCGGCCGCACGCCGTCGCGGGCTCGGTGCCCGCAGCTCTGTCCACAGCCGCCGATCTGGACCCCGACCTGGACAACGACCCGGATGCGTACGAGCCCGAGGCGGACGGCGACGAGCTGCCGCAGGGCCGTTTCCTCGACCGGGAGCGCAGTTGGCTCGCGTTCAACGAACGCGTCCTGGAACTCGCCGAGGACCCCGCCACACCGCTACTCGAACGGGCTAACTTCCTCGCGATCTTCGCTTCGAACCTGGACGAGTTCTTCATGGTCCGGGTGGCCGGCCTCAAGCGCCGTATCGCAACCGGTGTCGCCACCCGGTCCGCGTCCGGACTGCAGCCCCGCGAGGTCCTCGACCTCATCTGGACCCGTTCCCGCGAGCTCATGGCCCGCCATGCCGCCTGTTACCAGCAGGACATCGCGCCCGCCCTGTCCGACGAGGGCATCCAGCTCGTCCGCTGGCCCGAGCTGACCGAGAAGGAACAGGCCCGCCTGTTCACCTTCTTCCGGCAGCGGGTCTTCCCCGTGCTGACCCCGCTGGCCGTCGACCCCGCACACCCGTTCCCGTACATCTCCGGGCTCTCGCTGAACCTCGCCGTCGTGGTGCGCAACCCCGTCAGCGGCCACCGGCACTTCGCCCGCGTCAAGGTGCCGCCGCTGCTCACCCGCTTCCTGGAGGCGTCCCCGCAGCGCTATGTCCCGATAGAGGACATCATCGCGGCCCACCTGGAAGAGCTCTTCCCTGGCATGGAGGTCCTCGCCCACCACATGTTCCGGGTCACCAGGAACGAGGACCTGGAGGTCGAGGAGGACGACACCGAGAACCTTCTCCAGGCCCTGGAGAAGGAGCTCATGCGGCGCCGCTTCGGCCCGCCGGTCCGCCTGGAGGTCGAGGAGTCCATCGACCCGTACGTCCTGGACCTGCTCGTGCGCGAGCTGAAGATCTCCGAGACCGAGCTCTACCCGCTGCCGGGCCCGCTCGACCTCACCGGGCTGTTCGGCATCGCGTCGCTGGACCGGCCCGAGCTGAAGTACCCCAAGTTCATCGCCGGCACCCACCGCGACCTCGCCGAGGTCGAGTCCGCCTCCGCGCCCGACATATTCGCCGCCCTGCGCGAACGCGACGTGCTGCTGCACCACCCGTACGACTCCTTCTCCACCTCCGTCCAGGCCTTCCTGGAACAGGCGGCGGGTGATCCGGACGTACTCGCGATCAAGCAGACCCTGTACCGGACCTCGGGCGACTCACCGATAGTGGACGCCCTGATCGACGCCGCCGAAGCCGGCAAGCAGGTCCTCGTCCTCGTCGAGATCAAGGCCCGCTTCGACGAGCAGGCCAACATCAAGTGGGCCCGGAAGCTGGAGGAGTCGGGCTGCCACGTCGTCTACGGCCTCGTCGGCCTGAAGACCCACTGCAAGCTGTCCCTCGTCGTCCGCCAGGAGGGCGACACACTGCGCCGCTACTCCCACGTCGGCACCGGCAACTACCACCCCAAGACGGCGAGGCTCTACGAGGACCTCGGCCTGCTGACCGCCGACCCGCAGGTCGGGGCGGACCTCTCCGACCTCTTCAACCGGCTCTCCGGCTACTCCCGCCGCGAGACCTACCGCCGGCTGCTGGTCGCCCCGAAGTCCCTGCGCGACGGGCTGATCGCCCGCATCAACAAGGAGATCACCCACCAGCGCGCGGGCCGCTCCGCCTACGTACGCATCAAGGTCAACTCGATGGTCGACGAAGCGGTCATCGACGCCTGCTACCGGGCGGGACAGGCCGGTGTGCCGGTCGACATCTGGGTGCGCGGCATCTGCGCGATCCGCCCCGGAGTCAGCGGCCTCTCCGAGAACGTCCGGGTCCGCTCGATACTGGGCCGCTTCCTCGAACACTCCCGGCTCTTCGCCTTCGGCAACGGCGGCGAACCCGAGGTGTGGTTCGGCAGCGCCGACATGATGCACCGCAACCTCGACCGCCGGATCGAAGCACTGGTCCGCGTCACCGACCCCGCGCATCGCGCCGCCCTCAGCAGGCTCCTGGAAACAGGCATGTCCGACACCACGTCCTCCTGGCACCTGGGCCCCGACGGAAACTGGACCCGGCACTCCACGGACGCGGACGGACAGCCGCTGAGGCACGTACAAGAGATGCTCATTGACGCCCGGAGGCGCCGGCGTGCGACGCCCTGACCACCAGACGACGACCGCTTCCGCGGAAGCGGTCCTCGCGCCCTACCTGCGCGAACAGGCCGCCTGCTTCCTGCGGGGCCTGCGGCTGCACCACGAGCACGGCTCCCCGGCGGACGCCGGCACGCGGCGCGCCGACGAGGCCGCCCGCGCGCTGCGCCACGCGGCACGCCGGATCAGCGGCACGCTCCACACCTTCCGGGACGCGCTCGAACCGGCCTGGGCCGATCAGCTCCGCGCGGAACTGGCCTGGCTCTCCGGCACCCTGGCCCGCGAACACGCGTACGCCACCCGGCTCGGCCGGCTGCTGGAGGCCCTGCACCAGCTCTCCGGCACCTCGCTCCCCGCGGCCCGGCCCTCCACCGGGGACGGCCCGGGCGGGAACGCCGAGGAGCGGGCGGCGCTCGGCGTCGGCGCGGCACGGGCGGGCGCGCTCCTGGAACGCCGGCTGACACTCGCCCGGACCCGCGCCCACTCGGCGGCGCTCCAGGCACTTGGCTCCTCCCGCTTCCACGCCGTCGCCGACGCGGTCGCGCTGCTCGCCTCGGAGGTCCCCCTGTCGCCCTCGGCCTCGGAACCGGCTACCGCGGTCCTGCACACCCCGGCCGAGCTCGCCGAGCAGCGGATGCTGGACGCGGTGGCCGCGCTCCCGCCCGACGAGGCGGTGGAGCCGTACAACGAGGCGCACGACGCCCTGTGGCAGCAGGCCCGCCTCCTGCTGCGGCTGCACCGGTACGCCCACGAGGTGCTGCGGGGCGCCCCCGATCCGGCCCTGGCCGGGCCGGGGCACGCCCTGGACCTGCACCGGGACGCGGCGGAGGCCGCGGCGGCCGCCGCGGCCGCGGCGCGCACCCCGCGCATCGCCCCGGCGACGGCGTACGCCCTGGGGGTGCTGCACGCCGACCAGCGGCACGACGTGGAGGCGGCGCGCGCCGTGTTCCGGGAGACCTGGCCGTACGCGACGGCCGTGACCGTGCCATGAGCGGTCCCGTCCTGGCGGCGGGCTGCGTGCTCTGGCGCCGCGCCCCGGACGGCGGCCCGGAGATCTGCCTGGTCCACCGACCGCGTTATGACGACTGGTCCTTCCCCAAGGGCAAGCTGAAGCGGGGCGAGACGGCGCTGGAGGCCGCCCTGCGCGAGGTCCTGGAGGAGACGGGCCACCACTGCGTGCCGGGTCCCGCACTGCCGACGGCCCGTTACACGGCGAACGGACGCCCCAAGGAGGTCAGCTACTGGGCGGCGGAGGCGACGGACGGCGCGTTCACACCCAACGACGAGGTCGACCGGCTGGCATGGCTCGCTCCCGGCACCGCCCGAGCCCGCCTGAGCCGTCCCGGCGACCGCATCCAGCTGGACGCCTTCCTGCGCGCCGGACCGGCGGAATCACGCCCTTCCGCGCAGCCGGGCCCGCCCGGCGTCTGAGAGCTGTCCCACGCCCCCGCCCGTCGGCCCGCACCGGCCGGCCGGGCCGGGCTCCCCGGCCACGTCACGCCCGCCCGGCCGCACAGGACGGGCCCCGGTGTGCCCCTCGCCGCGCCCCCGCCCCGCAGAACCAGCCCGCCCAGCACGGTTCACCTGCCGTTCACTCTGCCCCGTAGGGCGCTTCACCTGTTCTGCCTAATTTCGGACGTACCCGGTGCACGGCGCCAAGCCGACGCACCATTCCTCATCGCACGCCGCCTCGACCCCACCAGCCGCGGCGGCTCCTGGAAGGAACACCCCGAAAGTGAAGCTTCAGCGCAAGAACCGGCTTCGTGCCACCGCGCTCGGTGCCCTCGCCGTCTCCGGCGCCCTGGTCCTCACGGCGTGCGGTTCGGACGACAACACCGGTACCGACGCGGAGGGCGGCAAGACGAGTGCCGCCGCGTCGAACATCAAGTGCGACGGTGCCGAGGGCCAGCTGCGCGCCTCCGGGTCCAGCGCCCAGAAGAACGCCATGGACCTCTGGGTCAAGAACTACATGGCCGCCTGCTCCGGTGTGGAGATCAACTACAGCTCCTCCTCCTCCGGCGAGGGCATCGTCGCGTTCAACCAGGGCACCGTCGGCTTCGCCGGATCGGACTCGGCCCTGAAGCCCGAAGAGGTCGCCGAGTCGAAGAAGATCTGCAAGACCGGCCAGGGGATCAACCTCCCGATGGTCGGCGGCCCGATCGCGGTCGGCTTCCACCTGGAGGGTGTCGACAGCCTCACGCTGGACGCCCCCACCCTCGCCAAGATCTTCGACTCCAAGATCAAGAAGTGGAACGACCCGGCGATCGCCAAGCTCAACGAGGGCGTCAAGCTTCCGGACAAGGCCATCCAGGCCTTCCACCGCTCCGAGGACTCCGGCACCACGCAGAACCTCGGCAAGTACCTGAACGCCGCGGCCCCGAGCGACTGGAAGTACGAGGCCGAGAAGAAGTGGCCCGCCCCCGGTGGCCAGGCGGCGTCCGGCTCCTCCGGTGTCGCCAGCCAGGTGAAGGCCGTCGACGGATCCATCGGTTACTTCGAGCTGTCCTACGCCAAGTCGCAGGACATCCCGACCGTCGACATCAACACCGGTGGCGCCGCCCCGGTCGAGGCCACCTCGGAGAACGCCTCCAAGGCCATCGCCGCCGCCAAGGTCAAGGGCACCGGCAAGGACCTGGCGCTCGACCTGGACTACACCACCAAGGCCGAGGGCGCCTACCCGCTGGTCCTGGTGACGTACGAGGTCGTCTGCGACAGCGGCAACAAGCCCGAGACCCTCGACACGGTCAAGTCCTTCCTGACCTACACCGCCTCCGCGGACGGCCAGAAGGTCCTGACCGACGCCGGTTACGCCCCGATCCCCGAGACGATCAACGCCAAGGTCCGCGAGACGGTCGCCGGCCTCAAGTAGCCGTACCCCGCACGACACGCGCGCACAGGCGGCCGGTCCGGCACACCCCTCCGGACCGGCCCCTGCCGCCCGACCCATCCGGTGCACCGCCGCCAGGGGAGCCAGCCGCTCCCCCACACAGACCGGAAAGACCATGGCTTCCACAACACCGCTCGACATCCCACCGGCGCCGCCGGAAACAAGCAGCCGCCCCAGGTCCACCGGGCGTGCGGGCGACAAGATCTTCTCGGGCCTCTCACGCGGCTCGGGCATTCTGCTGCTCGTGGTCATGGCGTCGATCGCCGTGTTCCTCAGCTACCGCGCCTACATCGCCGTCTCGAAGGACGAGGGCAACTTCCTCACCACCTTCGACTGGAACCCGGCCGGTGACCCGCCGGTCTTCGGCATCGCGGTCCTGCTCTTCGGCACGGTCGTCAGCTCGATCATCGCGATGGTCATCGCGGTTCCGATCGCTGTCGGCATCGCCCTGTTCATCTCGCACTACGCGCCGCGCAAGCTGGCCGCCCCCCTCGCCTACGTGATCGACCTGCTCGCCGCGGTGCCCAGCATCGTCTACGGCATCTGGGGCGCTCTCGTCCTCGTCCCGTACCTGGAGGGCCTGAACCTCTGGCTCGACCAGTTCTTCGGCTGGACGTACATCTTCGACAAGACCGAGATCGGCGTCCCCCGCTCGCTCTTCACCGTCGGCATCCTGCTCGCGATCATGATCCTGCCGATCGTGACCAGCGTCAGCCGCGAGGTGTTCCTCCAGGTCCCGAAGATGAACGAGGAAGCGGCCCTCGCCCTCGGGGCCACCCGCTGGGAGGTCATCCGCCTCTCGGTGCTGCCGTTCGGCCGCTCCGGCATCATCTCGGCCTCGATGCTCGGCCTCGGCCGTGCGCTCGGCGAGACGATGGCCGTCGCCACGGTCCTGTCGCCGAGCTTCCTCATCTCGCTGCACGTGCTCAACCACGGCGGCGGAACCTTCGCCCAGAACATCGCGGCCAAGTTCGGTGAGGCCGACGAATTCGGACGCGACGCCCTGATCGCCTCGGGCCTCGTCCTCTTCGTCCTCACCCTGCTGGTCAACGGCGCGGCCCGGCTCATCATCGCCCGCCGCAAGGAGTACTCGGGGGCCAACGCATGACCCACGCCACCACCACCGACGTCCAGGACGACCGTCCGCGGACCTCACCGGAACCCCGTAAGGCCGGCCTCAGCAGCCGCAGCCTCCCCCGCTGGTCCCCGCTCGGCTTCGCCGTCGTGGCGATCGCGCTCGGCGTGGGCGTCTCCCTGGCGGCCGGCTGGCACAGCCGCGTCCAGTGGGGCCTGATCTCCGCCCTGCTCTTCATGGCCGTCTCGTACGTCGCGACGACCGTGGTCGAGAACCAGCGCCAGGCCAAGGACCGCCTCGCCACCAGCATCGTCTGGGTCTGCTTCCTCGTCGCCGTCGTCCCGCTCGCCTCCCTGCTCTGGACCACGGTCAGCCGCGGCGCCGAGCGCCTCGACGGCTACTTCCTCACCCACTCGATGGCCGGGGTCCTCGGCCCCGAGGCCAGCGGCGGCGTCTACCACGCGCTGATCGGCACCCTGGAGCAGGTCGGTATCGCCACGGTGATCTCCGCCCCGCTGGGCCTGCTGACCGCGGTCTACCTCGTGGAGTACGGCAAGGGCTCCCTCGCCCGCGCCGTCACCTTCTTCGTCGACGTGATGACGGGCATCCCGTCCATCGTCGCCGGTCTGTTCATCCTGTCGATCATGCTGATCGCGGATCTGGAGCCCTCCGGCCTCATGGGCGCGCTCGCCCTGACCATCCTGATGGTCCCCGTCGTGGTCCGCTCCACCGAGGAGATGCTCAAGCTCGTCCCCAACGAGCTCCGCGAGGCGTCCCTCGCGCTGGGTATCCCGAAGTGGCGCACCATCCTGAAGGTGGTCCTGCCCACCGCGATCGGCGGCATCACGACGGGCGTCATGCTCGCCATCGCCCGTATCGCCGGCGAGACCGCGCCGATCATGCTGCTGGTCTTCGGCAGCCAGCTGATCAACAGCAACCCCTTCGAAGGCGCCCAGTCCTCGCTGCCGTTCTACATCTACGAGCAGTACAGGGTCGGCGAGGCCGCGTCCTACGACCGCGCCTGGGCCGCGGCACTGGTGCTGATCGCCTTCGTCATGATCCTCAATCTGGTGGCCCGCGGCATCGCCCGCTGGAAGGCCCCGAAGACCGGCCGCTGAGGCCACGCAGAAAGCAGTTGATTCCCATGGCCAAGCGCATCGACATCGGCGGCCTCACCGCCTACTACGGCTCCCACAAGGCCATCGAGGACATCTCGATGACTGTCGAGCCCCGCTCCGTGACCGCCTTCATCGGCCCGTCCGGCTGCGGCAAGTCCACCTTCCTGCGCACCCTGAACCGCATGCACGAGGTCACCCCCGGCGGCCGCGTCGAGGGCAAGGTGCTGCTGGACGACGAGAACCTGTACGGCCCCGGCGTCGACCCCGTCACCGTGCGCCGCACGGTCGGCATGGTCTTCCAGCGCCCGAACCCCTTCCCGACCATGTCGATCTTCGACAACGTCGCGGCGGGCCTGCGGCTGAACGGCTCGTACCGCAAGAACGAGCTGTCGGACATCGTCGAGAAGTCCCTCAGGGGCGCCAACCTCTGGAACGAGGTCAAGGACCGCCTGAACAAGCCGGGCTCCGGCCTCTCCGGCGGTCAGCAGCAGCGCCTGTGCATCGCCCGCGCGATCGCGGTCGAGCCGGACGTACTGCTGATGGACGAGCCGTGCTCGGCGCTCGACCCGATCTCGACCCTCGCCATCGAGGACCTGATCGGCGAGCTGAAGGAACGCTTCACGATCGTCATCGTGACGCACAACATGCAGCAGGCGGCACGCGTCTCGGACCGTACGGCCTTCTTCAACCTCTCGGCGGTGGGCAAGCCCGGCCGGCTGATCGAGATCGACGAGACGGAACGGATCTTCTCCAACCCGTCCGTGCAGGCGACCGAGGACTACATCTCGGGCCGCTTCGGATAACCACAGACGGCCTTGAGGTGCTGCATGGCGGTGCCACCACAAGGCGCAAGGGTCCGCCCCCGCTCTTCACGAGAGAGCGGGGGCGGACCCGTTTCCGGTGCCGGGCGGGCCCGGACGAGGTCACCCGAAGAGCAGCAGGACGATCCCGTAGCTGAGCGCGGCCACCAGCGCCGCGGCCGGCATCGTGATGAACCAGCCCAGAATGATGTTCTTGGCGACACCCCAGCGGACCGCGTTCACCCGCTTCGTGGCGCCGACACCCATGATCGCCGAGGTGATCACGTGAGTCGTGGAGATCGGTGCGTGGAAGAGGAACGCCGAGCCGAACATGATCGACGCGCCGGTCGTCTCGGCGGCGAAACCCTGCGGCGGGTCCAGCTCGATGATCTTGCGGCCCAGCGTCCGCATGATGCGCCAGCCGCCCGCGTACGTCCCGAGGGACAGCATCGTCGCGCAGGCGATCTTCACCCAGACCGGAATCTCGTCGTTCGGGCCCTCGACGTCAGCGATGACCAGGGCCATCACCACGATGCCCATCGTCTTCTGGGCGTCCTGCAGACCGTGGCCGAGCGCCATACCCGCCGCGGAGACCGTCTGCGCGATACGGAAACCACGCTTGGCCTTGTGCGGGTTGGCCTTCCTGAATATCCACATGATGACGACCATCACCAGGTAACCCGCCACCAGGCCTATGACCGGCGACAGGAACATCGGGATGATGATCTTGGACAGCACGCCGTCCCAGTGCACCATCGTCCCGCCGGCCAGCGCCGCGCCGACCATGCCGCCGAACAGGGCGTGCGAGGACGACGACGGAAGGCCGTAGTACCAGGTGATGAGGTTCCAGATGATCGCGCCGACCAGCGCCGCGAAGAGGATGCCCATCCCCTTCTGGCCCTCGGGCGTGGCGATCAGCCCTTCGCTGACGGTCTTGGCGACCCCCTGGCCCAGGAAGGCGCCTGCGAGGTTCATCACGGCGGCCATCGCCAGAGCCGCACGCGGGGTCAGCGCCCGGGTGGAGACCGAGGTGGCGATGGCGTTCGCCGAGTCGTGGAAGCCGTTCGTATACGTGAAGCCGAGCGCGACACCGATGGTCACGATCAGCGCAAAGGTGTCCACGAGGTTCAGGACTCCTTGACCGCGATGGTCTCCACGGTGTTGGCGACGTGCTCGAACGCGTCAGCCGCCTCTTCCAGTACGTCCACGATCTGCTTGAGCTTCAGCACGTCCATGGCGTCGTACTTGCCGTTGAACAGGTGGGCCAGCAGCTTGCGGTGGATCTGGTCGGCCTGGTTCTCCAGGCGGTTGACCTCGATCCAGTACTCGGTGAGGTTCTCCATGGTCCGCAGACTCGGCATGGCCTCGGCGGTCAGCTCCGCCGCCCTGGCCAGGACCTCGATCTGCTGCTCGACACCCTTCGGGAGTTCCTCGATCTGGTACAGCACGACCAGGTCGACGGCCTCCTCCATGAAGTCCATGATGTCGTCGAGCTGCGAGGCCAGGTTGTAGATGTCCTCGCGGTCGAACGGCGTGATGAAGGAGGAGTTCAGCTGGTGGAAGATCGCGTGGGTGGCATCGTCCCCCGCGTGCTCCGCTGCCCGCATACGCTCCGCGATCTCGACTCGGGAGGCAGCATCCGCCCCGAGCAGTTCCATCAGGAGTTTCGAGCCCGTGACGATGTTGTCCGCGGAGGCGGAAAACATGTCGTAGAAGCTCGTCTCCCTGGGGGTCAGACGAAAGCGCACGTGGGGTCCTCGGGGTGCTTTGGATTCGGTCAGGCTGATGCTAGGCGCATCATCCGGCCACGGCTAACCGGCGTTCTTCAGTGTCGCGCATCAGGCACAGTGATCAGCACGGCCCCCCGGTCACGTTTCGGCTGGATTCGTTACGATATACCCGGCAGGGGTATACAGACGGTGCGGAACGGCATGATCAGCGCAGGCCACGAGGACAACGGGAGGACCCCATGACCAGCACCGAGACCACCGCGAGCACCGGTACGGCCGGCACGGAAGCGGTCGTCACCGACCACGACCGGGGCATCCACGGTTACCACCACCAGAAGGAGGAGCACCTCAAGCGGCTGCGCCGCATCGAGGGTCAGATCCGCGGCCTCCAGCGGATGGTGGACGAGGACGTCTACTGCATCGACATACTCACCCAGGTCTCCGCCTCCACGAAGGCCCTGCAGTCCTTCGCACTCCAGCTGCTGGAGGAGCATCTGCGCCACTGCGTCGCGGACGCCGCGCTCAAGGGCGGTGAGGAGATCGACGCGAAGGTCGAGGAGGCCACCAAGGCCATCGCCCGTCTCCTGCGCACCTGACAAGCCCGGGGAAACGCCAGGTCACCCCCGGCGGCGGCACTGCCGGGGAATCATCGGCGCCTGCTCGGCCGCGTACACCCCGACGCTGAGCACCTCGTCGATACGGTCGGGACTGAGCCGGTCCTCACGTGCGTCCGCCGCCGCGATCATGAGCTCGCCGCACAGTTCGATCTCGGCGAGGGCCACACAGTCCTGAGCGGTCGGAGCGCTGAGCGTCACCACCTGCGTCACCTTTCTCTGCTGTCGCCGACTCCTGGCGCACCGGCTCCCCAGCCTAGGGAGCGCGGCACGCACCGCGCATGGCACGGACGGACCATTTCGGCCCCCTCCCTACGGCGCTTCCGGGCCACTCGGCCCCTGCTGGACCCGCCCCGTGTAGATGTCCTCCTCCGGAGGAAGCCCCACCGGGACCGGCGCCCCGAAGCCGTACAGCAGCATCGTCGACATCACCGCCACCGTCCGCCCCCCGGCCGCGAAGGAGAAGCGGTGGCGCACCTTGCGCAGCAGGCCCTCGTCGTCCAGGTAGACGTCGAAGGGCACCGCATCCGTGCTGAACCCTCTCGCTGCGGCGGCCAGCGCCCCACGCGAGGACGGCGAGGCCGTCCGCGCCGCCCGCCCGATGTCCGCGGTCCCCCGGTAGTGCCGGACCGCCACTCCGGCCAGCTCCGTCCGTCCGACGTACGTCACCTTGCCCGCGCCGCGCAGCAGCTCGGCGGAGGCTGTCGGATCCGTCACACCGCCGGTGACCAGATTCCCGTCCTCCAGCGCCGTCGTGTCGATACGCACCCATTTGCCCTCGGGCACCCCGGCACCACGGTCCTTCATGTACAGCGTCCCCGGCGCCAGCAGTTCCGTGATCGGCCGGCGCCCCTCCGCCCCGGCGGCGTCCTTCGGCAGCACGACCTTGAACCGGCCGAACTGCCTGCGGAAGTCGTACGCCCCCTCGCCCCTGATCGTCACCCGGGTCCCGCCGGCCGCGGTCTCCATCGACGTACGCGTCTCGGCGCTCCCCGCACCGGCCAGTTCCTCGGCCGCCCGCCGCACCACGGCCGCCGGATCGCCGGCCGGGCCGCCCCGGGCGACGGCGGGCCCACCGGAACCGCCCTCGGCGCCCGCACCGGAACATCCGCTGCCCGTCGTCATCACACCGGCGAGGGCCAGGGCGCACACAGCCAGTGCCCCGCCTCCGCATCTGTGCCGTTGCACCACCATCGCCCGCCAACCCCCAACGACGTACACCGGACCGGGTTCCCGCCCGCCCCGCCTAACGACGGCCGGGGCGCCTCGTCACGCCACGGAGCCCCGCGCGGCAGCCGACCGGGCCCACCGGTTCACGGCAGCGGACCACCGCAGTACCGTGGATCCGTGTACGAGGACCCCCCAGCCCACGCTCCGGCCCAGGCGCTCGCTCCGGCCTCCACATCCCCCGCCGCCCTTGCCCCTCCGCACAGCACCACCACGCTCGAACGAGGCTCGTTCTGCCTGGCACGCTGCACCTGCGGCTGGTCCGGACCGGCCCGGCGTTCGCGCGACCGGGCCCGCACGGACGCGGAAGAACACCGCTCGTTCCCGGACGGGGCCCGCCAGGGCGCCTAGAGGCGGAGAACCCCGCCGGGGAACGGCACGACCGCACGAGCTGCCGCATGCACCGCCGGCATGCAGGAGACGTGCAACCGCGTGCAATCCGCATGCGAGAGGGGGCGTCCCGCACGGGACGCCCCCTCTCGAACCGTCGTGCCTCCCGCCTACGCGGCGAGGTCCCTGTCACCGGGTCCGCCGGCACGCCCGGCGCCCGGGCTCGGCTCGGGGATCGCACGCGACTCGTCCCGTCCGTCCGGCGCACCGGCCGGTCCGCCCGAGCGGACGAGCCGGCCGACCGTACCGGTACGGGCCACGGCCCCCACGAGGGGCGTCAGCAGCATCATCGCGAGCGGAGCGAGCAGCAGGGCCACCGCGGTACCGAGCGCGAAGCCGCCGATCACGTCGGTCGGGTAGTGCACGCCCATGTAGACGCGGCAGAGGCCCTCCAGGAGCGCCAGCGCGATCGCCACCAGGCCGAATTTCCTGTTGGCCACGAAGAGCCCCACCGCGATCGCCATCGCCATCGTCGCGTGGTCGCTCACGAAGGAGAAGTCCGTCTTGCCCTTCACCAGGACTTCGAGCCCCTTGTGGTCGAAGAACGGGCGGGGCCTCTCCACGAATCCCCGGATCGGGATGTTGATGAGCAACGCGATCCCGGCGGCCAGTGGCGCCCACACGAGTCCGGCGACCGCCGTCACCGAGTCCTCGGTCGTCCCGCGTCGGCGCACACTCCACCAGCACCACAGGACCACCAGGACCATGGCGAGCATGATCCCGAATTCACCGACGAACTCCATGACCCGGTCGAACCAGGTCGGAGCGGCCTTCGCCAGCCCATTGATGTCGTAGAGCAGGCTGACATCGGGGTTCGACCCATCGAGTGCGAGTCCAGCCATCTGCCGCGGCCCCTTGCCTTGTCTGCTGCTGCGACGCACAACGGCGTGCGTCGCCTTGGTCTGACCCCCGTGGTCGGTGCGGATTCAGTGCCGCGCCACGCCATGATGCCGTCACGCCCGACTGGTCCGGGCAGCCGCGCACGGTCATGTGCGCATGCCGTCCCAGTCCAGGGAACGGCCTGTCAGCCGCGTACGTTCCGCTCTCCACCGAATGATCACCAGGACGTTATCGAAGAGTGACTCATCGTCGCAGCTCAGGGCCCTGGCTTGACGGAGAGTTCCAGCCACGTCCGACTGGAAGTCAGCCCTCCGGGAGCGCGGTGGGAAGCGCGGCGGCACCGTCCTTCGTGACCCTGGTGGCACCGAAGTAATCGGGGGTGTCGATCTTGTCGAACCGGATGACCGCGCCGGTGTACGGAGCGTTGATCATGTAACCGCCACCAACGTAGAGGCCTACGTGCCGGATGGCGCGCGAGTTGTTCAGATCGTCCGAAAAGAACACCAGGTCACCGGGAAGGAGTTCGTCCCGGGAGGGGTGCGGCCCGGCGTTGTACTGGTCGTTGGCCACCCGGGGAAGCTCGATGCCGACCGTCCGGTACGCGGCCTGGGTCAGCCCGGAACAGTCGAACCGGCCTCCCTGGTCGGCGGTGCCGTTGCCACCCCAGAGGTAGGGGGTACCGAGCTTCTCCTGCGCGAAGTAGATCGCCCCGGCAGCCTGCTGCGAGGGCCGCACCCGGCCGACCGGCTTGGCGAAGCTCTTCTCCAGGGAACGAATGATCTTGACGTAATTCTGCGTCTCACTGATCGAGGGCACTCCACCGGACCGGATCACCCGGTAGGCACCCGCGTTGTACGCGGCGAGCATGTTGTCGGTCGGGTCGCCCGGCACCTTCTCGACGTAACCCGCGAGCTCGCAGTCGTAGGACGCGGCGGACGGAATCGCGTCGGCCGGATCCCAGACGTCCCGGTCCCCGTCCTTGTCCCCGTCGATACCGTGCGAGGCCCAGGTGCCGGGGATGAACTGCGCGATGCCTTGCGCGGCGGCGTGGCTCTGGGCACGCGGATTCCAGCCACTCTCCTGGTACAACTGCGCGGCCAGGAGGGCCGGGTTGATGGCAGGGCAGAGATTGCCCCACTTCTCCACGAGCGGCTGATAACGCGCCGGCACCGCCCCTTTGACCAGCCCGACGGCCCCGCTCGCCCCGGCGATCCCGGCTGCGGCGGAGTACGTACCGACGACGAGCAGGGCGATGAAGCACAGGCCCAGCCCGATCCCACCACCGACGAACACCCAATATTTCCGCACACCCCAACCATCCCCCATTCGGGCGCGGTTCACGACGCGATTCGCTGGTGTGTACGGGTGAGCGGGTGCATGAGGGGGCGTCAGGGGCGGCTACGGGGGGTCAGGGGGAGCCGGCGGACCAGAAGGGTGAGCGGATGTGGGGGCGGGGGATGTGCTCCATGCCCTCGTAGGTGGGCGCGGTCGCCGGGGTGGTGGACTCGGCAACCTCCGACTCCTCCACGCAGGGGGTGTCGACTTCGAAGAACACCTGCCCCTCGCCTCCGACGATCAGACTGACGCCGAATCCGTCGTCCGTCCGGGCGAAGATCGCCGGGACATCCGGGTCATTGTTGATCGACTTCATCCGGTACCCGCTGTTGCGCCAGGCGCGATCCACAACGCCCAGGAAGTTACCTCTGCGCTCCGCGGACACGATGGTCATGACTGCGCGCCTTCTGGTTACGTCGCAACTTCCGAGGCTGGTTGTGTCATGGGTCCACTTCACTTCCGGCTTGATCTCCCTGAAAAGAGCATCAAGGATGTCATCCGCCCGCCGTGCAGCCTGCTGCATATTCATATCAGGCCTTTCACTCCCACCTAAAGATTCAATGCCACTTGCGCAACCTGCAAGTGACGCCACGACAACCAGAGCGACGACCGATACAGAAATTCCACACTTCACCGGTACTCCTGGCTATTAATTTTTTCCGAACGCCCCGTAGAAATCAGCGAGATATTGTGGGCCGATGCCGCATCCCTCTTCGGATCAAAATACTGGGAGTGGGCATCAATAGAAAACCCACTGGCGCTGACAAGGCCAGGCCCGTCGTCGACACGAAACCGATTAGCGCCGAATTCCTCACTCGCCGGATCCTTGCCAAACCAGAGATCGTCGTCACCCTGGTCTGCAGCATCGCCCACGACATAGATGAACGGGCCGGAAAGAGCCGCCATGGCACCAGCGGCTACTTGCTGCTTCGAAGGCATTTTTGTCACGACGTCGTTCTCTGCGGCTCCGACGAACACATGCTCCTTACCCACCCCGAGGTCCTCAGCGCGATCGACACCTACCCCCGGGCTACCCACAAAGACGATGTCGTCAATTCCTGGCAACCCGTCACCTTCCTGAGTTGCCGCACCCACGGTTCGGGACCCATACGAGTGCCCAATAGCCGTCAAGTGCGGATCTCCATTCTCGTTCGTCGCGACCAATCCTGCCGTGAAGTCGTTCAAGCGCCTACCGCCCTCCTCCGCCCTCCCCTCGCCGGCTACAGCCAAACTGTTAAATCCGTCAATAGCCTGTGGCGCGTCGTATCCTAGCCAGGCGATTGCTGCACTCGAAGGATCGTGATAGCGGGCACCTTTAACTGTATCCAAAGCACGCTTAAGGTCATTCTTCGCAAAATCTTCATCCAGCGACGTATTCAGCCCCGGCACATATGTCGATACATGGCGTGCCGTATCAGGGTTGCCGTACGAGACGATCGCCCGTCCGTTCCCCTCGTCGCTGATGCCCAACAGGAACATCGGCGGCTCCCCCGGCCTGGCTCCCGCCCCCAACTGCCGGTCGATCTCCCGCAGACCCGCCAGCTGCGTGACCGACTTCTCGTCGTCCCGCCCCTCCAGCTTTCCGATCAGCAGTGACAGGTTGTCCCGGTTGGCCGCGTCGCGTACCAGTGCCGGGATTCCGTCCAGGTTCCCGATCTGGTCCGGGTACACCGCGAGGTACTCCTCGCGCTGTTCCTGGGTCAGCCCCGCCCACCAGTCCCGCCGCTCCGCCGGAGACGCATCCCGCGGGATGGCGTCCTTGAGGTACGCCCCCGCCGCGTCACGGACCTCCGCCGCGTCGCCCGCCGCGTCCTTCCACGTGGAGTCCGGGACCTTCAGGCCCTCCTCCGCCTTCAGCCGGCGCAGGATCCCCGCGTACCGCCAGTCGATCTCGGCCGCCGCCCGCGCCGCCCCGGCCACCCGGTCCGCGATGTCCTGGGCCTTGGCCGCATTGGGATTCGGCGCCACCAGGCCCGAGGGCGGCACCAGCCCCGGGGACCCGGCCGACGCCGCCGTGCCACCCCGCAGGGGCGCACCGTCGATGAGCCCCTCGCCCGCCGCCGGATACGTCACCGACCCGTCCGCGTGCACCGTGAATTCCAGCGCGGCCGCATCGTCCAGTGCCTCCCTCAGCGCCCGCTGCTGGGTCTTCATCTCGTGGGAGAGGGAGTTCAGCGTCGTACGGAGGAGCCCGCACTCGGTGTACACGTACTGGAAGTTCCGCCCCAGCTGCCGCAGCCGTGCGACCGCCGCCTGCGCCGCCTCGCCCTCCTGCGTGTCGCGGAGCCCGGTGAGCAGCTGCTGCTCGATGCGGTCCCGCGCCGTGTCGGCCCGGTTGCTCGACCTGCCCCAACCGTCGGCCGCGCCCTCCAGCTCGGCGCAGTTCAGGTCCCGTAACTGCGCCCAGGTCAGCATCGACGTCACCGCTCGTCTCCCCCACACGGCGTCATTTCAGCGAAGGAGGACCTGACGGTCTCGTCCGTGGCCCCCTGTGTCCGTGCGACGGCCCGCAGCTTGGCCGCCAGGCTTCCGCACTCCCCCTGCGCGGCCTGGATCCGCCTCTCCCAGGACTCCCGCACGGCCGCCAGCTCCGCGAGGGCGGTCAACCGTCCCGCCCCTGCCAGCAGGCCCTCATGAGCCGTGGCCAGTTCATGGCGCACGGGCCCCAGATGTGCCACCAGCCCTTCCGCGCCCCCGGCGGCCCGCAGCCACGGCCCGACACTGTGTTTCAGCCTCTGCCCGCAGGCACCCCCGCCCGGCGGTACCGCCGGGTCGCTCTGCCCGTGCACCACGGTCACAGCCCTCACCCCGTTCTCGATCACGGAGCGGCACTGTGCCAAACGCGGCGCACCCGACACGCCGGGCGCACAGGCGGACGTGGGCCGGGCCCCCGTCCCCGCAAGGAACCGTCCGCACCGACATCACCCGAACGCGCGACCCGGAACCAGCCGGAGAGAGACGTCGTCCATTCCCGCACCCACCGGACCTACCGAAGGAACCCCGCGACCGTGACCTCCAGCGAGACCTCGACCCGCTTTCTCTACATCGCCCGGCACGCCGAGGCGTCCCCGGACGAGACCGAACTGACGGAGCGGGGCCGGCGCCAGGCGGCCCTGCTCGGCGAACGGCTCCGGGACGTACCGCTCGCCGCCGTCCACCACGGCCCGCTCCCCCGGGCCGCGCAGACGGCCCGGCTGGTCCACGAGAGGCTCGGGCGGGGCATCCCCCTCCAGGTCTCGGAGCCGGCCGGGGACTACGTCCCCCACGTCCCGCGGCGGGAGGAGCTCCCCGCGCAATCGGCGGACCGGCTTCTCTCTTTCGTGGAGCGGTTCCCGGAGTCCGAACGCAACCGGGGTCCGGAGCTGGCAGGCGCTGCGCTGGCACGGTTCACCGGAGCTGCGGACGGCGACGAACCCCGTCACGAACTCGTCGTCACCCACGCCTTCCTGGCCGCCTGGCTGGTCCGGGACGCCCTCGACGCTCCCGCTTGGCGCTGGCTGGGCCTCAACCACGCCAACGCCGCGCTGACCGTCATCCGTTACACCCCCGGCAGACCCGCGGCCCTGCTCATGGTCAACGACATGGGCCACCTCCCGGCAGCCCTCCGCTGGACCGGCTTCCCACCGGAGCTCCGTGCCTGAGCCCGGGCAGGCAGATCGCCCGGATCCCCTGGACGGGTGGTTCACGGAGCACTGCTCACGCGGACCGGAGTGGCGCGACTCCCTTCTCGTGATCACGCAAGGCGTACCGCCGGGGCGCCCGCACCTGCGGACTCGACCACCCGGATCTCAAGGACCTGGCCTGGACATCCCTTGGAACACGGCTGCCTGTGGGGCGCCCCGCCCCCGGACGCCAGGACTCCCGCCAGAGCCAGGAATGCCAGGTCCTGGAGTCGGCGCGATGTGCGCCTTCGCGCCCTGCCCGGGCACATGGCTGCTCGACGACCGCGCCTCGACGGTGACCGGTGCCATTTCGCCGGATGCCGCTCCGGTGGTGCCGTCTGCGCGTATGTCCGTTGCTGCCGGTGCCGTGACACCCGGGGTCAGCCGGCAGCTGCCATCCGCACAGGACCGTTCCAGACGTCCGCGTGAAATCGTCTGTCCCAGCCCGATCGCCCAGCAGGTGGGACAGCCGCGCAGCACCACGACGCCCAGGGGTGCGAGCAGCAAGCTGAGCGGACCGAAGACGGGCAGCAACATGACCGATCCGGCGAACAGCCCGAACCCGATGACTCCCCGCGCCAGGTGAAGGGGGACGGAGCTGCTGGCGAACGACCTCTCGTCCGGCACGCCTGCTTTCACCGCGGTGCGCTCCCGTCCGGGACGTCCAGTTCGGTGCGCACGGCGACGCGGGCACGGTGCAGCCGGGACTTCATCGCAGCTGTGCTGAGCCCGAGGGACTTGGCCACAGCATTGCCCGGCAGGCCCTGGACGTCACGCATGATCAGCACACGGCGCTGGTCCGCGGGCAACGACGCGATGGCCGAGGCCACGCGCTCGCTCTCCAGTCTGCCCAGCACATCGTCCTCGGCCGACGGAGTGACCGCCGCGGCTCTCGGCTCGTGCCTGCGCGACATGGCCCGCGCGCGCCGCAGACATTCGTGGCGCACGATCTGGAACATCCATGAAGCGAGCGCACCTGCCGCACGGAGTGTCCCGATCTCGCGGAACAGAACGATCATGGCTTCCTGTGCCGCGTCCTCCGCGTCCTGGCTGCTCGCACAGAGCGAGAACGCGAAACGCCGCACATGCGGATGCGTTCCTGAGACCAAGGCGGCTATCGCCGCCTCGTCCCCGCTCCGGGCCGCGGCGACGAGTTGCCCTCCCGGCCACGCGGACCTCGTGGGGCTAGCCATGTGAACGCGCCCTCCTCCACAGGAACAGCACGCAGCTGCACACCAGCACGGCCGTGACCACCACGGCGACTACGACTACGGTCATGAGGACCTCCTTCGACGCGCCGGCCCCACGGCCCGCACCTCCATAAGAGGAACCGGCCGGGAAAAGGATTCGAGGCCGCCGGCCGGCCCGCACGATGTCTCACCCGTCCGATCCGTTTCCGCACACCGCGGTACGGCCGTCCGGCGGTCCGGACCGGGAGCATCACCGGCCCGGGACCGCAGGAGGAGGCGGCGGCAGCGGCGGAAAGGGTGGCGGGGCGGAGAGGGCGGCGGGGGCGGAGGCGGCTCTCCATCACCGGCAGCAGCGGCCCGCCCGCAGCCCGGCCGTGCTCGGCTCATCGCGGCGGCGTGCGGGCGGGTGCGTCATCGCGTGCGAAGACGAGCCGGACGGCCCCGCCGACGAGTGCGTGGACCGTCAGCAGCCGGCAGCGGACACGGGTGATCCTGGCCGTGAACCCGTCTGCCAGGAGCTTCTTCGCGTGGCGTATCAGCCGGCGTCAACCGTGACGCCGTCAGATCGGGAGGGCTCGGTGAACGGGCTCACCGCTTTCGGCCACTCACGGCCGCAGCGACCGTCACCGCACTGCCGGCAAGGAGTGGCAGAGTCATCGCCGCGAAAAGCCACGCGGGCACGTCCGGGTCCGGCGTGGAACGCCAGAGCATTCCGCAGCCCGCGAGGAACGAGATGCCGATACAGGTGTTGAACAGCAGCAGCGCACGTGCGGTCCGGCGTGCCGAGGCACGACTGCCGGGCCTGTTGATCAGGGACGACGCCGCCTGCGCAGCGGCGAACGGTGCAGCGCCGGCGCTCGGCATCTCATCGCGCGGTGTCACTCGCAACGTCAGTTCCGCGCAACCAGCCATCAGTACCGTCACCCCCGCATACACGAAGACCAGCACGAACGCGCTGCCGATCGACCTGTCGGTCCAGGCGTCCACTCCGTCGACCCCGATGTGCTTCGGTATCCGACCCGGTAGGTGCGGATAGCGGAGCGTTCCCCACGTCGCCAACCCGACGAGCAGGGCGGCGTTCGGGAGCAACCACGGCCGGACAGGACAGGAGAAGGACGCCATGGAACCGATCATCCAATGAGAGCCCGAGGCTGAAAAGGGGTCACTGCACCCCCGGCGTCGTACCGCAGCTCGGCAGCGTCGACCTGGATCAGTCACATCGTCCTGTTTCCCCGGAGGCGGAAGCCCGGGTACAGAAGTACCGCGTGCTGTTGCGCCGCGCCGCGGCCACCGCACCGTCACGCGACTCCGTACACTCCATCGCCCGGAATCCGCGAGAGGTTCAAGAGGTCCACACCCGCTCGGCAGGAGCCGTCCTGCTGCGCACAAGGCGAAACCTGTGTCCACGGTGCCGCCGTTCAGAGCTTTGTCGCGCTCACCGGGAGCAGCGCCGCCGGCGGTGCGACACTCCGGACGAGCCCGTCCGCCTGAGCCGCTCCCATCCGCGCCGCCAAGGAGACGCACGGCCGTGGACGACCTCCCCACCGAGTTCACCTGGCCCCCTGCCACCCCCGAGGGCGCCGAGGGCGCGGGGCCCTGGGTCGACATCACCGTTCGGCCTCGGAGATCTCGCACCTCTCCGCGAGACCGGTGACCCGGGTGCGGTGGTGACCACCACCGCGCAGAAGGGGGAGGCATGCGCGAAGGGCATCGGGGCGGGCGGGTCCGACCCCTTCGCCGAACCCGGGGGCCCCCACAGGGATGCCCCCGGCAACAGCTGAGGCTCCCGAGGCGGCGTCCACACTCATCCGCACCTGCACGCCGGGGTCGCCCCACAGTGAGCGAGGCCGATTACCTCTGCGACTCGCGCACGGAAATCTATCCCGACGAGAGTAGACATTCAGTAGCTGCGTAGCTATGGTTTCTTCCGTAGCCGAGATCGAGAAGGGCCCGGCAGAGACGAACTGCCGGGCAGCAGTACACGCAGTCGCAGAGCGGTGCGGTGGTGGAGTTCCGAAGCCAGGGTGGTTGCAGGACGGCGACGGGACTGACGACCGGACCGGGGGGCCCGCAGTCATCAGGGGCCGCCACGAGCAGTACCGCAGTTCACGCAACATCGATCGGCACACGCAGTACCCGCAGTACGCAGTTGGGAAAGCAGTTCAACACGAGGGAAGAACGGAGGAGCCCAGCGCCATCGGGATCGCCCGGGCGGGTTCATGAGCCCGGGTACCGCAGGACATCGATAGTGAGGTGGTCTCCGGTCGAGCAACCGCGATCCCCGCACCCCGGCAGCCTGTAGGCCGGGTCAGCGGAAACAGATGGTCGGCGCAGTATGAGGGCCGGCAGATGGTGTAGCAGTTCCTTCGGGGCCCTGGTGCCGGTACGGCGCCAGGGCCCCTCCACGCATTCCCCGGAGAGGTGCGAGGACGGCGGAGGACAGCAGATGTCCTGTCCGGCCGTCTCGCTGACGACGTCCCGCACCCCGTCCGCGCCGCGGGCCGGGCCGCCGGGCGTCTGAGGGGCGCGTAGAAGCCCGCCGGGTACCCCCGGACATCAGGCGGTACCGACGGGTTCCTCGGTGTCTGCGGTGGAGTCAGTGGTCGGAGTAGCTGAAGTCACCCATGGTCCAGGCACTGACGTCGTCGATCGCCACGCGGTACATCCCGCCGGTCTCCGGAATCCCCACCGTGCCCTGCAGGATCCGCGCCACGTGGAAGTGCAGGTGTGTCGGCGGCTTGTCCTCGCGCTTCGGGGCGGTGAAGACGGCGGAGAAATCGCTCAGGCGGGCCGAGTCCGCCAGAACCTCCGACACCCGCTGCCGCCAGACTGCTTCAGGAGCCAGCCGGCCGGTGATGACAGCACCGCCGGCGACCACGGTCAGAGACATCTGATTGCTGTGCCCGGACTCCACCAGCGTGGCGACATCAACGAGCAGTTCGTCAGGCTTCGACATGGGAGCAGATTCTAATCACCGTCGGCCCGGCCGGCTCGGGCGGTGCTGCCCCGGCGCCGAGCGCGGGACCGAACAGCGCGGACGAGGGTGACGCGCCCGGCCCCATCGCCCCCCGCGGCGCTCGGATCGTGCGGCACGCCGGCAGGAGCCGCCGCAGGAGCAGGAGCTGTCATACGAGCCGCCGTGAACAACGCCCCGCCCGTTGACACGGATGAGGAACCATTGCTTGTGTGGAGACCACGGCACCACGGGAACAAGCGCTTACAGACCGGACTTCGGAGCGTGCTGGTGGAGCTCTCGCGTCGTTCTGCACTGTCCGTGATCCCCGCCGCCACGCTCTGGGCGCTGTCCCAGACGCTGCGGGCGGAGGCGACACCCCCTGCCGCTCCGCACTCCGCGGGCTCCGCGAAATCCGTGGACCAGGGCCGGGCGGCCATCCTCCGTAACACCGTCGCGGTCTTCGCCGGCACCGACGCGTCCAACGCCCGTCCCGAGGTCGCTCCGAAACTCGCCTCCCTGCGGGCGACGGCGCGCGCCCGGCTCGCAGCGATGGACGGCGCCGGGCAGGGCGAGCTCTTCGAGGGCGTTCCGCTCGGCACCAGTGACCCCAACCTGAGCGCCTCCTACCAGTACCTCTACGAGATCGCCCTGGCCGCCTGTCTCCCCGGCACCGGCGCCGCCGGCCTGCCTGACGGCACAACGCTGCGGCGCCGAGTCGTCGACGGCCTGGCCCGCCTCCACGACGACTGGTTCGGTGACCAGTCGAAGGGCTACTACGGAAACTGGTTCCACTGGGAGATCGGGATTCCCTCCCACGTGACCAGGACCCTGGTCCTCCTCAGGAACGAGGTCGCGGCACACCGGCCGGAGCTCACAGCGACGTATATCGCGTCCATGGACGCGTACCTCCGCAACGGCAAGGACGGCGACGTCGATCTCGACTCGCGCTTCCACACCGGCGCCAACCTCGCCGACATCACGACGAACCGGATCCTGCAAGGCGCCCTGACCGGCGACGACGCCCGCATCACCAAAGCCCTCGCCGACCAGCTGACCGTCTTTTCCACGATCGACCCCTACCAGCCGCGCCACGGGGTCACCGACGGCTTCTACGCCGACGGTTCCTTCGTGCAGCACTCCTCCGTCGCGTACACCGGCTCCTACGGCAAGGGCCTGCTCACCCGGACCGTCCAGACCATCAAGATCCTCGACGGCTCCGGTTACGTCCCCGACGACAACCTGGCCGGCGTCGTCCAGGGCTGGGTAGCCGACGGTTTCGCCCCGCTGATCTTCGAGGGCTGGATGATGGAGATCGTCAAAGGGCGTGCGGTCTCGCGGGCCGGCACGGGCTACGCGGATGTCACCGCCGTGGTGGAGGCCGTCGCCGACCTGTCCGCGTACACGGCCGGCAGCGACGCCGAGGCCCTTGCCGGTTACGTAAAATTCGTCCGGCAGACCTCGAAGGCGGGCCTCGACACCACGTCCTTCGTCTCCCCCGTCAGCATCGCCCGCTACGCCGACATCCTGGCTTCCCCCACCCCTGCCAGGGACCTCGTCCCCGCCGCATCGCACGCCGCGTTCCACGCGATGGACCGGACCGTCCACCGCCGCCCCGGCTACGCCTTCGCCCTGGCCCGCAGCTCCACGCGCATCAGCACGTACGAGTACATGAACGGCGAGAACCTGATGCCCTGGTTCCAGGGCACCGGCGCCCACTACCTCTACCTGTCCGGCACGGACCAGCGGCAGGCGTTCGGCATCGACTACTTCACCGCCGTCGAGCCCTACCGCCTCGCAGGTGTCACCGCACCCGTCGAGCCACGGCGCACCGTTCCCGAGCTCTACGGCACCCTCTGGTACGACAATCCGGAGCGCGGCTTCACGTCGTCCTCCGAACCGCAGAACACATACGTCTACTTCCCCCGTGCCACCCATGCGTTCTCCGGCGGCGCCCGCCTCGGCGCCTACGGTGCGGCCGGTCTCGTGCAGTCCGACGACGCCGCGTACGCCGCCCACCGGGCAGGCACCCTGCCCGAGGACTTCGTCGCCTACCGAGCGGCGCGTGCCACCAGGTCGTGGTTCATGTTCGACGACGAGATCCTCGTACTCTCCGCGGGCGTGGCGGGACTCGCGGGCCGCGCGGTGACCACGACGGTCGACACCCGCATCGCCGCCCCCTCCTCCCCCGTCCTCCTCACCGGCGGCCTCCGTGACGGGGCACCCTGGCGCAGGGCCGGGTCCGCCCCGCCGGCCTGGCTGCGGTACGCCGACGAAGGGCAGAGAACCGCGGTCGGGTACGTCTTCCTGTCCGGCCCGCCGCCGGTCGTGGCACTGGACACGGTCACGCGCAGCCGGCGTCTCGTGCGCCTGGCCAACGCGGACACAGCGGTCACCAAACAGGTCTTCACGCTGTCCTACGAGCAGGCTGCCGGGGGGCGTCCGGTCTCCATGGCGCACGCCCTCGTCCCGAACGCCACCGCACAGCAGCTGGCGTCCTACGCCCGCGGCCCGCTCACGGTGCTGTCCAACACCGAACGCCTGCAGGCCGCAGCACACAGCCGCCTGGGCATCACCGCCGTCAACGCCTTCACCCCGGGGACCCACCGGGCGGGGCGCCTCTCGACCGACGGCCCGGCGTCGGTCATGCTGCGGTGGACCGAGGACGGTACGTACTCCATCGCGGTGGCCGACCCCACGACGGCACGGCGCTCCGTCTCCGTCACCCTCCACGGCCGGCCCCTGCGGCGGGTCTCCGCCGATTCCGGAGTCCGCGTCCGCCGCGTCCCCGGCGGCACCCGCCTCGACGTCACGACCCACCACGCCTACGGCCGCAGCTTCACGGCGGCGCTGCGCGAGAGTCCCTGAGAGAACCGGCGACGGCCACCGGCGGCCCGGCCCTCCTCGTACGATGACCGCGCACGGATGCGCGAGCGGGCACGGATGCGCGAGCGGGCACGGCCGACGATGGAAGAACGAGCGGTCGTACGTCCAGAAGGCCCGGCACCCCGCCCCCGGGGCCCACAGGAAGCGGTGGTGATCCGCGCCGAGGGGGCGGGGCCCGTCCCACCGAATCGAAAGCGTTCCCGTCCGGCCACTCCTGACGCGGCTTCACACCACCACCCCACTGGACGCCCCCGCCCCGGGGCCGGGCCCCTTGTACGCACAGCGCTGCGGCCGCGGAGTCCGCGACGCTTTCCCCGCAAGCCCCCTGATGACGCGTCGGCCCGAAGCCACCGGCGCGCACACGGCTCTCGAACAGCGCGTACGAAACCCTCGCGTCCTGTGAACGCATCAACCGCACCCGGGACCACTGGCCACCGTTGTTGCTAGCCGTCACAGCCCGTGATACACAGAGTAACCATGCATATGCGAGCCGGATCCGGGACGAGCCGCAGGTCAGGGTGCCCCCTCCGGTCAAACGTGCGAGATTCGGGTAAAGAGACCCGAGAAGACGTCGTGCGATACCGGTTTCATCAGCGAAGATAGAGACCGACCCGTGTCGCACGGCACGGGCTGCGAACTACCCAACAGGGGCGGTGACTTACATGATCCTGGCAGCAGAAAAGGGCGACATCACCACCATCATCGGCGGAATCGCCCCGAACTGGGGGCCGTTCGGAACCCTGGGCAACGAAGCACGCATCATGATCGAAGTGGTGATGGCGATCGCCATCCTGCTCTGCCTCGGCATCGCGATCTGGGGGGCGGCGAAGCAGCGCATCGGCGCGACGGCGTTGCGCGACACCTTCAGCGCGGAACAGGGCAAGGGCCTGATCGTGGCAGGGCTGACCGGCGTCTTCATCATCGGATCGCTGGGCACGCTGTTCACCATCGTGTACGGGATGGCTGTCTGACCCGGCGCCACCCGGCCACCCCGCCCTCCCTGTCCCCCGGGCCCACCCCCGTCCACCCACACCACCCGTCCGTCGTGCCCACCGGCAGAGGTTGCGTCCCCTGATGTCGAGTCACCACACCGCGTCCACGCGGAAACCAGCACCGCTACCGTCGTACCACGCGGAACTGCACACGGCTGAGGGGACGCACGCGTCATGAGCCAGGGCGATGAGCGCGGATACGGCGACAACGAGCCGCGGGGCCACACGGACGACGCGTACAGCACCATCGGCGGAACGCGCCAGACGCGCACGCGCCTGCCCGGCGGCGCCGACGACGGCGACGGCTACGGCCGCCGGCCCGCGCGGAGCTCCCGCTCGCTGATCATGGTGGTGGGTGTGGTGGTGCTGCTGATCGCAGCGATCGCGTTCGCGAACCAGGGCGGGGGCGGGACCCCGGGCACCGGCAGCGAGAAGAAACCGGACGCGGCGGGAGCAGGCTCCACGGCCGCGACGGGTACGGAACCGGTCCAGGGCAAGAACGGCACGATCGCCTCGGGTTTCGCGCACGACGAGCAGGGGGCGCAGAGCGCGGCGGCGAATTACGCGGTGGCGCTGGGGTCGGCGGAGATGTTCGACAAGACGAAGCGTGACGGCATCCTGAACGCGGTCATTGCTCCAGCTTCCATCGACAAGTTCCGGACCACACTCGATGAGGCCTACTCGACCGACTTCTTCAGGAACCTCGGCCTCAACGACGACGGCACCGCCCCTGCCGGCTTCACCTTCATCTCACGCACGGTTCCCATCGGCACAAAGACGACCGAGTCCTCCACCGACCAGGCAACCGTCGAAGTCTGGTGCTCCGGCCTGATCGGCTTGGCAGGTGAAGGGTCGACGAAACCGGTTACGGACGGCTGGTTCACCATCACCATGGAACTCGAGTGGCTCGACGGTGACTGGAAGGCCATCACCCACTCCCAGAAGGACGGCCCTGCCCCCGTGGGTGGCGACAACAGGGCATCGAGCGCCGACGAGATCGCCGGCGCGGTCAACGGGTTCGGAGGCTTCACCTATGCCCGGTAAGCCCTGGCGTCGTCCTGGGTCCGTCGTTGCCCTACTGGCCGCCCTGCAGGCCTCGCTCATCGTGTTCGCAACAAGAGCTGCGGCCGACCCGACACCCACGCCCAGCCCAAGCCCCAGCAACAACTCCTGCGACCTCATCTACGGCGCAGCCCGCGACTACTGCGAGGACGGCGACGCCGCCCCCCGCACCACACCCCCCACCGACGACGCCCTCGACCCCCTCTCCTCCCTCGCCCGGGGCTGCGCCGACGCCGCCGCCTACCTCGTCGGCAAGCTCAGCGAAGCCGTGGAGAGCACGGCGACCGTCGACTTCACCAACCCCACCTTCCGCACCCAGTACGCCGTCGTCTTCGCCGCGTCCACCATCCTGACCCTGGTCCTGTGGCTCTTCGCCGTGGCCAAGCGCGCCATAAGGGGCGTGCCGTTCACCACCGCGGTCTCCGAAGCCATCGGATTCCTCTGGCTCACGGTCCTGGCCTCGGCCTTCACCCCGCTCATCCTCTACGTGGTCGTCTCGGCCACCGACGGCGTGACCGAGGTGATCTCCGCCGCGACCGGCGGGCAGACCGACGTCTTCTTCGGGTCGTTCGCCGAGGCGCTCAAGAAGGGCACCGACATCGGCGGCGGACCGATCATGCTGATCGTCGTCTCGCTCGTGTCGATCCTCGCGGCCGGCATCCTGTGGCTGGAGCTCGTGATCCGGGCCGCCCTGCTCTACGTGGGCGCCCTGCTGGGAGTCGTGGTGTACTCCGGGCTGGTCGACAAGAACATGTGGGGCCACGTCCGCCGCTGGGCAGGCATCATGATCGCCGTGATCATGGTGAAGCCCGTCATCGTGATCGTGCTCGGGCTGGCCGGGGCACTCTCCGCGGACGACGGGCCCAACGCCTTCTCGGCCGTCGTCTCCGGCCTCGCCATCATCCTGCTGGCCATCTTCGCCTCCGCCATGATCTACCGCTTCGTCCCCGGCTTCGGCGACGAGATCCAGGGCGCCCGCACCAACCGCAAGCAGGCCACCGACGGCTCCCAGGCCGCCGCGATGATCAGCTCGCCCGCCGCTCTGGTCTCCCAGGGCATCAAGACCCACAGCGGCCGCAGCGGCGGCGGTGAAGGCGGGGGCGGAGGCGGCGCCCGGCCCGCCAACCCGGTCAGCGGCGGTGTCGCGGCCCACAGCTCCCGGAACACGGGCGGTGCCGCGCCCTCGCCCCGCAGCGGGGCCGGACCCACCGCCGGCACCCCCCACGGCAGCCGCTCCCCACGAGGCGGTTCAGGCAGCACAGGTAACACGAGCACAGGAGGGGGAGGGCGTTGACGACCCAGTCCCACACGATCGCGCCCCGCCGTACGTACCTCATCGGCCGCGCCCGGCCGAACGCGATCATCGGCAAGAACCGCGAGACGGGCGAGATCGCGCTGATCATCGCCGGGGCGTTCCTCGGCATGATGAGCGGGCTCCTCGTCCCGGTCCTCTCCCTGCGGATCGTGGCGCTCGTGGGCTTCCCCATGCTGGCCCTCGCCGTCGTGTACTTCCCCTACAAGGGCCGCACCTTCTACAAATGGTTCGAGATCAACCGCAGCTTCAAACGCACCCTGCGCCGCGGCACGGCCTACCGCTCCGCCGCCATGGAGGCCGGGGTCAGCGCCGACGGGCGCGAGGTGGAGATCGGGCCGCCGCCCGGCATCGGCCGGATCAGCTGGCTCGCCGCCCCGTTCGGCCCCGACGAGATCGCCGTACTGCTGCACGCCGACCGGCGTACGGTCACCGCCGCCATCGAGATCGAGGGCCCGGGCGTCGGTCTGCGCGACAGCGAGGACCAGGAGGCCCTGGTCGACCGCTTCGGCACCCTGCTCAAGCACGTGGCCAACGGTGACGGCTTCGTGACGCGCCTTCAGATGCTCGCCCGCACCCTGCCCGCCGATCCCGACGCGCACGCCAAGGACGTCGCCCAGCGCGGTGACAGGTCGGCACCCGGCTGGATCCAGGAGTCCTACGACCAGCTCCAGTCGATGGTCTCCACCTCCAGCGAGCAACACCGCGCCTACCTCGTCGCGTGCATGCACTACAGCCGTGACCTGGCGGCCGAGGCCAACGCCATGGCCCGTGCCATCCGCCCCCAGGGCGGCCGCAGGATCGACCGCGACGCGGGGCTCGCCGTCGTCATGGCACGCGAACTGACCGACATCTGCGCCCGGCTCGCCGAGGCCGACATCCGGGTCCGCCAGCCGCTCGGCCAGAGTCGGCTCGCCTCCCTCGTGCACTCGATGTACGACCCGGACCACCCCATCGACCACATCCAGGCGATGACGAAGCGCAACGCCTGGCCTGCCGAGCTGGACGCGGTCGAGCCGACGTTCCTGCAGGCCAAGACCCGCGAGTCGACGACGCGCGCTCCCTGGTGCCACTCCACGGCCTGGGTGAAGGAATGGCCGATGACACCCGTCGGCGTCAACTTCCTGGCGCCCCTCCTCGTGCACACGCCCGACGTGATCCGTACGGTCGCGGTCTGCATGGACCTCGAACCCACCGAGATCGCCATCGAGCGGATGCTGACGGAGAAGACCAACGACGACGCCGAGGCCAGTCGCCAGGCCAAGATGAACCGCACGGTCGACCCGCGCGACATCGCCGCGCACGGCAGGCTCGACCAGCGGGGTGAAGATCTCGCGAGCGGTGCGGCCGGGGTGAACCTGGTGGGGTACATCACCGTGTCGTCCCGGTCCCCCGAGGCCCTCGCCCGGGACAAGCGCACGATCCGGGCCTCGGCAGGCAAGTCGTACCTGAAGCTGGAGTGGTGCGACCGGGAGCACCACCGCGCCTTTGTGAACACCCTGCCGTTCGCCACCGGCATCCGTCGCTGAACGAAAGGACAGTCACGCCATGCGAGATCCGCTGTCCGCGTTGTCGGATGCCTTCACCGCCTTCCTCTTCGGCAACGTGGAGACGACCCGGCTGCCGGTGCGCACGTCCACGGGCCAGGCCCAGGCCGTCTACCTGCCCACCGCCGCGCCCGGCCTCGGCGACTCCGGCGTGATCATCGGGCGTGAGGTGTATTCGGGCAAGGGCTACATCTACGACCCGTTCCAGCTGTACGGGCAGCAGCTGCCCGCCCCGCACTGGCTGGTGCTCGGTGAGTCCGGCAACGGCAAGTCGGCGCTGGAGAAGACGTACGTGCTGCGCCAGCTCCGCTTCCGCGACCGCCAGGTCGTCGTCCTGGACGCCCAGGGCGAGGACGGCGTCGGCGAGTGGAACCTCATCGCCCAGGAGCTGGGCATCACGCCCATCCGGCTCGACCCGGCCGCCGCGCTGAACGACGGCATCCGGCTCAACCCCCTCGACCCGTCGATCACCACGACCGGACAGCTCGCCCTGCTCCGCACGATCATCGAGGTCGCCATGGGCCATGGCCTCGACGAACGGTCCGGCTTCGCACTCAAGGTCGCTCACGCCTACGTCAGCGCCACCATCACCGAACGCCAGCCGGTCCTGATGGACATCGTGGAGCAGCTGCGTCATCCGAAGCCCGAGTCGGCCGAGGCGATGAACGTGGACATAGACGACGTACGGGCCTGGGGCCTGGACGTCGCCCTCGTCCTGGACCGGCTCGTCGACGGTGACCTGCGCGGCATGTTCGACGGCCCGACCACGATCGGCATCGACCTCGACGCACCGCTGATCGTCTTCGACCTCTCGCACATCGACCGGAACTCCATCGCGATGCCCATCCTCATGGCGATCGTCGGCGTGTGGCTGGAGCACACCTGGATCAGGCCCGACCGGAAGAAACGCATCTTCCTCGTCGAAGAGGCCTGGCACATCATCAACTCGCCGTTCGTGGCCCAGCTCTTCCAGCGCCTGCTGAAGTTCGGGCGACGCCTCGGGCTGTCCTTCGTCGCGGTCGTCCACCACCTCAGCGACGTCGTCGACGGAGCCGCGGCGAAGGAAGCGGCGGCCATCCTGAAGATGGCCTCCACCCGCACGATCTACGCCCAGAAGGCGGACGAGGCCAGAGCGACGGGCAAGGTCATCGGTCTGCCCAGATGGGCGGTCGAGATCATCCCGACGCTCACCCCCGGCATCGCCGTGTGGGACGTCAACGGCAACGTGCAGGTCGTCAAGCACCTGATCACCGAGGCGGAGCGCCCCCTGGTCTTCACCGACCGCGCGATGACCGAGGGCTCCACCATGGACCTGCTCCCCGAGGACGTACGCGCGGCGGAGCTGGAGGCGGAGCAGCGGGCGGCGAGGATCGAGAACCAGCAACGGCTGAACGAGTCGTCCGAATCAACGGTGGCATGACATGGCACGCCAGGCACCGTCCGGTCCGGGACGCGGCGGCGAGGGCCAGGGCGGCGGCATCCCGGACGGCCTGCTGATCGGCCTCCTGGTCTGTCTCTTCGGGCTCATGGTGCTGGCCTGGACGGCCACGGGCCTGGCCGGGCTGTTCGCCCACGGGGGGTGGCCGGACGGAGTCACGTTCATGCGGACGCCGCTGGCCCTGCGCGCCCTGGCCGTCGAGCCGTCGGACCTGCCGGGTGCCTGGCCGGACACCCCGCCGGGCGAGCTCTCCGGGTACGGACTGTTCTGGGGCCTGTTCATCGGTGAGGTGATGGTGCTCCTGGTGCTGACGGTGTTCGTGGCCGGTGCGGTGGCGCGCTGGCGGCTGGTCCGGAAGCGGAAGGGCACGGTCCCCGCACCGTACGCACCCGAAGGGGAACCCGTACGCACCCGTCCGGCGGCCCAGGAGTCCCTGCGGGAAGCGACGCCCGCCCAAGCACCCCCGGCGCCCGTCGCGACCACCCCCGCCCCGGCGCCCGTCGAGAGGGACCCGGCCCCCACGGCCTCCGCGTACGCCCAGGAGACCGCGCCCCTCGCCGCGTACACGCAGCAGACCGCACCCGCCGGACCCGAACCCCTCACCGCGTACGCGCGGGAGGTCTCCCCGCCGGTCCCCGCACCGCGCACCCCCCACGTCCTCTACGGCCCCTCCGCCGCCCGCCGCCCCAGCGTCGTCCGGGCCGTCCGGGACGCCGCCGGCTCCGCCCTCGTCGTGACCTCGGACCCCACCGTCTGGGCCGAGACGAAGGACGCCCGCAGCAAGCTGGGCCCGGTCCTCGTCTACGACCCCGGCCACCTCTGCGACACCCCGGCCCGCCTCCACTGGTCGCCCACCGCCGGCTGCGAGGACCCCGCCACCGCGGCCTCCCGGGCTGCCGCGCTCCTCACCCCGGTCCGCCCCCTGGCCAGGACCGACGCGGCCGTCGCCGACACCGCCCGGACGCTGCTCCAGTGCTGGCTGCACGCCGCCGCCGTGGACGGCCGCCCCTTCCGCCAGGTCCACCGCTGGGCCTCCGGCTCCGGCGGCCACGAGCCGGTCCGCCTGCTCCGCACCCATCCCAAGGCCGCCTCCGGACTCGCCGGGCTCCTCGAGTCCGCGCTCACCGCCTACCCCGAACGCCGGGAGGCGGCCCAGGAACTGACCGTACGGGCCTTCTCGGCGCTCTCCTCGGTCCACGTCCGTGAGACGTGCACACCCAACCGATCCGATGCGCTCGTGCTGGATTCTTTTGCACGTGAGGGGGGAACGCTCTATGTGGTCGGTGAACCCATCGAGGATCCCCGCCGCCACCCCGGTGCGATGCCCCTGCTCACCGCACTCACCTCGCACGTGGTCGAGCACGGCCGCCGCATGGCCGCACGGTCAACCGACGGTCGGCTCGACCCACCAATGACGCTCGTCCTCGACGACGTCGCGGCGGTGGCTCCGCTTCCCCAGCTTCCGGAGCTGCTGTCGGCCGGCCGGGACCAGGGACTGCCCGCACTGGTCCTTCTCCGCTCCGAGGAACAGGCCCGTGCCCGGTGGCAAGAACGCCTGCCGGCACCCGGTCCGGGCTGATCCCCTACCGCTTCCGACGGCGGATCTCGAACTCCAGCTCCAGGGCCGTGGGATCACCCTCCATGGGCAGTGTCCGCCCGGTCGGTGCGAAGCCGATCCGGCGGTAGGAGGCTTCGGCCCGCGCGTTGGCCTCGTGGACGTAGAGACGCACCCGCTCCAGCGGCGGCCCGGACAACGACCAGGACCACTCGATCGCCTCGAGGAACAGTGCGTCCACCAGCCCGCGCCCCCGGTGCCCCGGCCTGACGAACACCCCCACCAGGTGGGCCTGATCGACCTCGGCCGCCTCCCCGAAACCAGGCTCGCCCGCCGGCCGCTCGACGAGTGCCGAGACGGTCCCCGCCCACAGCCCGTCGGGCGCCTCGGCGATGAACTGACGGCTGTGCTCCCCCACGGCAGCGCCCGCCGTCCGCTCCTGCCAGAACACATCGGGCTTGGCCAGCGCCTGCTCGTACGTCTCCAGGAACGCGATCGGGGCAGCCGGATCCCGCAGAGCCGCCAGCCGGAGCTCCTTGGCCCGCCGCCACTCCTCGGCCCGCACCGCACGCACCACGTATTCCATCCGCCGATCGTGCCCTTCCGCCCCCACCACGGCAAACGAGATACACCGGCCCGGTCGTCCCTCCGGCGACAGAGCGTTCTCAAAGAGCGTTTCTCCACCAGGAGCGTTTGTCCGCAGTTTGGGTGGCGGGCCGCTTCGGGACAGCCGAGGGAGCGGATATCGATTGTGGTAGGCGCGGTAGGTGACGGCTTTGGAGAGCTCTATTCGCCTCCTTCGCCCCTGTCTGATCCCAACATGCCCCAGTCACCCCTGTTTGCGCCCTACGGAGAGACGACGCGCATCAGCACTACTGAGACGTGTCTCGCCGGCAGCGGCCTTATCCGAGTGACTTGTCCGACGCCCGTTGGGAACTTCTTGAGCCCGCTCTGACAGCCTGGCGTACCGAACGCAGAGGGAAAGGCCTAGACACAGGCCGGCCGCCCGAGCACGACCTGCGCCGGATCATGGACGCGATCCTCTACGTCGACCGGACCGGAATTCCCTGGCGTTGTCTGCCCCACGGCTTCGCTCCGCGGGAGACCGCCTACGGGTGCTTCGCCGCCTGGCAGAAGGACGCGGTCTTCGACCATCTCAACGGCCTGCTCCGACGCCTCGTCCGCGAAGCCGAAGGCCGTGACGCCGAGCCGAGCGCCTGCGTGCTCGACGCCCAGAGCATCAAGACCTCGGCCAACGTGCCTGCGGCAGGTCAGGGCATCGACGCAGGCAAGAAGATCGCAGGCCGCAAACGCCGCATCGGCGTCGACACACTCGGCCTCCTCCTGGCCGTGCTGGTCACGGCCGCCAGCGTCTCCGACAATGCCGGTGGCATTCATGTGCTTTCGAGCATCGCCGCCGACCACCCGCGCATCACCCAAGCGCGGGTCGACAACGGCTACCGGACCGAAGTCATCGGCCGTGGTGCCCGCCTCGGCATTGATGTGGAAGTCACCCGCCGCGATCCCGCCCAGAAGGGCTTCAAGGTGATTCCGCGGCATGGGGTTGCCGAGCGGACCTTCGGCTGGCTCATGCATCACCGCCGCCTGGCCCGCGACCACGAGGCCCTCCCTCACCGCTCCGAAGCCATGGTCCACCTCGCCATGATCGGCCTCATGAGCCGTAGGCTCACTCGCGGATCGACCCCGAGCTGGCGCCACGCGTGACCACGGCGTAAAGCACTGCCATGAGCTCGCCGGCCTATGCCGCAATACGCTGAATCGCTGGCCCACTACATCGACGCAATCATGCAGATATGGCGTCGGAAGGCCCGCATGCTCACGCATCAGGGCAATGGCCTGCACGTTTCGACCGGCCGAAACGAGGCTGTCCACCTCCCGGCGGACCTCCGCGGACAGCCGGTCCCACAAGGCGTTCTCCATATCTGCATCGAATCCCACGTGCCACCCTCTCGAGCGACCGTGACCTACTCGACTTCGCCGCCTCATCAAACGCCCCTGGCGGAACAAGACACTCTTTGACTCTCACTGTCATCGACACCGAACCGAGAGAGCGCACCTTGGTTCCTCACGCCTCGTCAAAGGCCTCGAGCAGGCGCTCGTACGCCAGCTTCGGCCGCAGGGCCGCGTCCCACGGCAGGGAATCGGCCGTGCGCGGAGGATAGATCCTGGTGTCGGCGGTGGAACCGTACCGGTCGGTGAATCCCCATGTGGAGAACGACGTGCAGTTCGGCTCCTCCAGGCAGACCCGCAGCTTGCCCGCCATCTCATCAGCCTGGGTCTGCCGCCCGTCCTCCTCGTCCTCACCTATGGGGACGTCCATCTCCGACACCCGCGCCTGAACCCCGAGCTCCGCCAGATCCCGCACATGGCTGCGGAAGGTCTCCGGGTCGATGCGGTCGCCGGGTGCGTACTCATGGTTCTGGAAACCCACGCCGTCGATCGGTACGCCGCGTTCCTTGAGCCGCTTGACCAGATCGTAAAGGGCGTCCCACCGCTCGCCTTCCTCCTCGACCCCGTACTCGTTGAGAAACAGCCGTGCCTTCGGATCGGCCCGGTGGGCGGCCCTGAACGCCTCGTCGATGTACTCCTCGCCCATGGCCTCGAACCACGGGCTCTGCTCGGAGCGCAGACCGAGATCCCCGTTGGTGTAGCTCTTCTCGTCGTCGGACATGGGTTCGTTGACCACATCCCATTCCGCGACTTTTCCCTTGAAGTGCCCGGCGACCATGGCGATGTGCCGGAGCATGGTCCGGCGCACCTCCTCGGGGTCGTCGTTCTCCCGCATCCAGTTGGGCAGAGCCTCGTGCCAGACGAGGGTGTGCGCGTGCACCTTCATGTCGTTTGCGCGGGCGAAGCGTACGAGTAGGTCCGCGTCGCGGAAGTCGTAGACGCCCCGGCGTGGGTGGAGGAACTGTGGCTTGAACGCGTTCTCCGGAGTGAGCATGGAGAACTGGCTCCCCGCGAGCGCCCGGTAGCGTGAGTCGGTGAGCAGCGGGTTCTCGGCCAGGGCGGCGCCGACGTCGAACGGCCGCCCCACGTCTGCGGCCCGCGCACGCAGCGAGTCGTCGGACTGCTCCTGGCGTAGCTGCGGCGCCTTGATCACGCGGAGCGAGTCACCGCTCTCTGCCCGCGCGATCAGCTGTGTCAGACGCCATCCCTCGCGGCGCCCGTCTTCGCCCGCGTCCGCCTCCAGACCGAACCAGACAGTGCCCTCGGCGAACACCCCCGGGTCCTGCACGGTTCCCAGGCGCCGCCCGTCGGCT